>CAZIXL010000057.1:0-10147 GCA_964542885.1 uncultured bacterium | reverse complement strand
AGGCCGCCTTCATGCCCGCCATCATGCCCTGGAAGTCGCGCTCGACCGCTTCGAGCACCGGACCGATCTTCTCCGGGTCGCCGACCTTGAGGTCGGTGAACACGCGCTCGAGGTTGAACGCGACCGGGTTCTGCTCGAGGCCGATGCCGAGGTGGCGGCAGACGAGGTTGCCCGCGTAGAGCAGGCTGCTCGCCGGCGAGGAGCGCTCGGCCCCGCGGTAGTGGTGGTGGTCGCGGGCGGCGCCGACGATCGCCTCGGACAGGCCCCACTCCTCGAGCACGTGGGCACCGACCGCTTCGTGCACCGAGGTGATGAGGATCTCGACGACCTCCTCGCCGAGCGACTGGCCGCGGTTCTGCTTCTCGTGCTCGGAGACGGCGTTGACCAGCACCGGGATGCCCGTGTCGTGCACGAGGCCCATGAGGAACGCGTGGCCGCGTTCGATCCCGGTGAGCCTCGAGAGCGCGTCGCACGCGAGCGCGGTGCCCAGCGAGAGCTTCCAGGACTGCTCGAGGATGCCGCGGTAGGCGCGCGCGGAGAAGATCTTCATGCGGATCGTCTCGGCGAAGACGGTGTCGCTCACGACCTTCGTGCCGAGCCGCATCATGGCCGAGTTCAGCTCCTCGACGCGGTCGCCGCCGGCGTACAGCGCCGAGTTCGCGATCGTCAGCACGCGCGTGGCCAGGACGGGGTCGGTCTTGATGGCCTGCACGACGTCGTCGAGGCTCGAGTCCGGGTTGTTGGACAGCTGCAGGATCCGGCCGGCGACCTGCGGCAGGCGCGGGACCTCGAGCGTCTTCGATTCGAGCCGGCGGTTGATCGAGGCCTGCAGCGCCTCGACGAGCCGGTCGTCCACGCCGTAGATGGCGCCGTCGATCTGGTAGACCTTGTTCGAAGGCGGAAGGCTGTACTTGCGCTGCGGCTGCATGCGGTGGCTCCGGGTCCGGCACACGGGTTCGGCCGGAGTCTCGGCCGATTCCCGCCGGACCTGAGGCACGGCAGGGCCGCGAGCGGGCGGCGGGGGACGCCGGCGCCGGCCACCGACCGGGGTCGCCGTCAGTTCGAGGCGCCGGCCCCCGCCGTGGGCCGCGGGACGCATCTTGGGTTGCCTTCCGGGCGCGAATCCCCGAGGGTGGGGGCGAATCGACGAGGAGTGGCGGCCGCTGGCGGGACTGCGGTCCCGGCGCGCGACTCCCCGGTCACGCGGACCTGAACGATCGGAGCAGGAATGGCACTCGCGAGAAACCCGAGCTTCCTCAAGCGTCAGAAGGAACAGCAGCGCAACGCCAGGGCCGCCCGCAAGCGCGAGGAACGCGCGGCGCGCAAGCAGGCCCGGGCGGACGGACAGCCGGACGAGGAGTTCGGAAGTCTCGCGGACCTCGGGATCGAGCCCCTTCCTGGCGCGCCGGCCCCGATGTCGCCCGACGAGGGCCAGGACGATTCCGGGGACGACTCGCGCGGCTGAGCCGCTCCCGGCGGGCTCAGCGCCCCGCGGTCGTGAAGGCCACGCCCGGGTAGCCCACCCAGTGCCAGAGGTCGGACGGAGCGGTCGGCCGCATGCCGACGTCGGCGAGCGGCAGCTCCGGTGAGGCGAGCGAGGTCGAGTATGCGACCGCGTGCCCGAACGCGCCGCCGGAATCGCGGGTGAGCCGGTCCAGCACCAGCAGCCCGAGCGGCACCGAGAACCGGCCGCACCAGGTCCAGCGATACACGTCGGGGTGCGCGGGATCGACGTAGGTGTCGTAGAGCGTCTCGATCCCCTGCACGGACAGCCGGCCGCTGAGCGGCCCCGCGAGCAGCGAGCGCTCCTTCGCCACCGCCTTCTCGTAGGAGGCCGGCGTGCCCTCGCCGAAGGCGACCTGCCGGAAGTCGGGCCCGTAGTGGATCGCGTCCGCCGAGATCGCGATCGCGAGGTCGCGGCCGAGCGTCCAGTGCCGCGCGTCCATCTCGGCGCGCAGCGCGGCGGCGAGATCGTCGGCGATCGACTCGAGCCGCGCGAACGGCGACGCCGGGACGAGGATGGGCACGATCTCGACGCCGGGATTCACGTGGCGCAGCCAGCAGACGAGCGGCTCGAGCGAGTGCTCGAGGTCGGCGGCCGTGGTGTCCTGCGTCCAATCGGCGCGCGGCAGCCGCGCGAGCAGCGCGTCGCGCAGGTCGGAGACCGGCACGAGGCCGTCGGGCGCCGTCCACCTCCGGTAGGGATCGATCACGACGCGGTCGCGCTCGCCGAAGCGCCGGTAGCCGTGGAAGACGCCGAACAGCACGACGGTCCGCGCGGTCACGAGCGGGATCACGCGCCGGTAGACGCGGCCCGCGTAGCTGAAATCGTCGTGCGGGCAGACGATCGCGGCCACGCCGGGGGCCGGCATGGCGCCCAGCGACTCGGGCAGCGGCGGCAGCGCCGAGCGCACCCACACGGTCTCCATCGCCGCCGCCGAGAGCGCGTAGCCGAGCGAATCGAGCCGGCCGCGCGTGTCGCCCCGCGAAGGCACCACCATGTCGGCGCGCACCTGTGCGAGCGTGGGTCGCGGGGCGACGGGCGGGAGCGCAGGCGGCGACTGCGCCGCGGCGTGGGCCGCGAACGCCAGCGCCACGAGCGGGAGCGCGCCGGTGGCGCGCGGGGGAAGGCGGAACATCGGTCGGGCCTCGAGTTCGGTCTCGCGGGTGGACGCGGTGGCAGCGGGTGAGGGCGGAAATCTAGCACCGCGCGCCGGCGAGGCGCCCCGCGGGACTCCCCGCCGGCGAAGGCACCGCCGCGATCCGCCCCGGCCCGGCGCCCGCGTGCGACCGCGATCGCGGCTTCGCGGCCTGCGTCGCGGCCGGGCGCTGGGCGAACACGACTTGCAGCGGGCACGGAACCCGGCGCCTCTCCGGGGGTAGTGCAGTGCGTCCCCACGAACGGCTCCCCGGCTCGAGTGGAGGGCACCATGAAGAGCGAACTCGCCTGGCCGCGCTTCCTGCGCGACGTGGTCATCATTCTCCTCATCGCCGCGGCGCTGATGGTCGCGCTCTCGGTCGGCATCCTGCACGGCGCCGAGCTCGCGCCGGTCGCCTTCGCGGGCGCCGGCGGCCGCGTCGGCTACACGAGTCCGGAGGTCGGGGACGGCGCCACCGAAGTCGGCGTCCACGTCGACCTGGCCGAACCGGGCACCCGGCTGCGCTTCCAGCCCAACCTGCTCTACTGGCGCTCCGAGGAACTGCGCGACGTCAATCCCAACCTCGACGTCGCGTACCGGGTCGGGCACTCGCCGTCCGTGAGCCCGTACTTCGGCGCCGGCCTCGGCCTGAACTTCGTGGACGACGAGCGTCCGGGCGGGAGCAGCACCGATGCGGGCATGAACCTGCTCGGCGGCGTCCGGTTCGCGGGCGAGGGGCACGACCTGTTCGTCGAGGCGCGGCACACGATGAGCGACGTGTCGCGCACCGCCGTCACGGCCGGCATCACCTTCGGCCCGGGCCGCTGACGGTTCCGGCCGGCGCGGACGATGCGTGAACGGGGAGTGAGGGCCCGGCGGCACCCGCCGTCACCGACGCGCGGGACAGTCACTGCACCAGGGCGGATGCACCGCCGCCGGGCCGCTCGCCGTTTCGCCGAATGACCGTGAACCTCGCGACGCGCCGCTCGCCGGCGCAGGTGGCGGCCGACGAACCCGGCAAAGCCGGTCGCCGCGGAGGCCCGGGACCATGAACGGCGTGCCCGGCACGGGCGTGGCGTCCTCGGGGCAGGGTGAAGGCCGGCCGTCCCCCTCCGGCTCGCGTGACACCCGTCCCGGAGCACGGGACCTCGGCGCGGGCGTCCGCAACCACCTCGCGAACCCCGCCGTAGCACCTCAGGTCCGCCCGCCCCGCCACCCGAAGCCCGTGAGGTGACCCCATGAGACCCGCCTTCTGCGCGCTGGCCGCGCTGCTCCTGCTGCCGGTCGCCGCCGCCCCCGCGAGCGCCCACGACCACGACACCGTCCACATCGGCGACGTCCACTGCTGCGACCGCCCCGTGCGCTGGGGCCCGCGCTACGACGACGGCCGCGACATCCGCTTCGCGATCACGAACGAGGACCGCAAGGTCACGCTGCTGCTGACCGACGACGCGGTCGCCTTCCAGCTCTCCGACCGCGTCATGCGCAAGGTCGACCGCGAGCTGCACCGCGCCCGCCACGAGGACGACGACGACGGCCCGATCGGCGACGCGGTCAAGACGGTCGTGCTGGGCATGGTCCGCGAGATGCTCGACCACAGCGCCCAGTGCCCGCTGCGCGAGCTGGGCGACGTGCGTTACGAGGGCGGGCGGCTCGTGTTCGTGGACCGCGACGGCGAGCGCGTGTTCGAGCGCTTCACGATGGACGACCAGGACCTGCTCGCGACGTTCGAGCCGCAGGACGCTCGTGAATTCGTGCGCGAGTTCCAGCGCTGGAAGGCGCGCCGCTGACGCGGCCGCGAAAAACCTGTTGACGCGACGGGGGCCGGCAGCCGATACATAGGGCACGTTCGCTCGTGCGGCCAAGGCCGCACGCGGTCCCATCGGGGCTCGGGCAGCCCCGGGATCGGGAGGGTTGGGTCCCTCCGTGGAGGTACGCCCCGAAAAGGAGGTGATCCATTGGACAGTAATCGCTTCAGTTCGGTGGAGGTGACGTCCTCGTAGGGGACCTCCGGACGCGTGACGCCCGGTCGCCCCGAGGACGGGGACACCCAGCGTCGCCGACACCGAAAGTCTCGGGGCCCCGGCTCGTTCGCGAGCCGGGGCCTTTTTTCACGCCCGGCACCGGCGGGCGCCGCGCTCAGGCCGCGTCGCGGGCGGCGACGCGGGCGACCTCGTGCCGGCCGCGATACCAGAGCCACGCGGCCTGCGCCGCGTTGCCCGCGAGCAGCGCCCCGGCCGCGAAGTGGATGCCGGCGACGCCGCGCCACGCGACGCCGGCCGCGAGCACCACCGCGGTCGCCGCGAGCAGGGCGACCATCGACTCGGTCACGCCGCGGGTGCGCCCCGAATGGACCAGCGCCCCCAGCCAGTAGCTCTGCCACACGCTCACCGCCGGCGTGAGCGCGAGCAGCGGCAGCGCCGCCGCGGCCAGCGCCGCGAGCGCCGGTGCGAGCCCCGAGACGGTCGCGAACCACGCGTGACCGAGCGGCGTGAGCGCGAGCAGCGCGAGCCCCGACGAGGCGGCCGCGGCGAGCAGCGTCGCGAAGCGCCGCAGCGCCGCCACGGGCCGGTGCGCGTCGAGCCGCGCCACGACGACCTCGTTGTAGGCGAAGCCGACGCTGCGCAGCGTGAACGTGATGCCGCTCAGCGCCGGCCATGCGGCGAGCGATTCGAGCGCGAGCGGCATGCGGCTCATGGCCGCCGCCGACAGCGGCATGGCGAGGAAGTTGATGGTCGGGGTGATCATGAGCGGCACGTAGAAGCGCAGGAACGCGCGCATGTCGAGCGCCGGCGAGACCGGCGGCGCCGCGCGCAGGGCGCCGCGCCGGATCGGGCGCACCGCGAAGCCGGCGAAGAGCGCCTCGGCGACCACGCCGCCGGAGACGGCCACGGTGCCGGCGACGATGCCCGGCACGCGGCCCCACGCGAGCGCGCCGCCGAGCAGCACGACCAGCGTCGCGAGCCGCACCGCCGTGCCCTGCGTCACCGCCTGCGGGCGGCCGAAGCGGATGAGCACGCCCTGCTGCGTGCGCCGGTACGCGATCGCCGCGGTCCACGGCAGCATGATGCGCAGCCCGGTGCGCGCGCTCTCGCGCACCTCCTCGGGGATCCCCAGCAGCCGTGCGACCACGAAGTCGAAGAGCGGCGTGAACGCGAGCACCGCGTGCACCAGCGTGAGCGCCCCGGCCGCGGTGCGCATGAAGCGGCGGACGAGCCGGTAGGAGGCCTCGTCGCGCGCGAGCGCGGTGCTCGCCGAGAACAGCATGATGATCGGCGACTCGACGAGCAGCGCGAGCGGGAACACCGCGCCGCCGTAGGCCGCGAGCCCGATCGTGGGGTGGGGCATGCGGGCGATCGCCGCGCTCACCAGCGGCAGCTCGAGCCCCATGAGCAGCCAGCTGCCGGCGAGCGGCGCCCAGACGGAGGCGACGTCGCGCACCCGGAGCGGCGTGGTGGCGAGGGGTGGGGCGGGCGCTTCGGCGGGGGCGGGGTCGCGCATGCGGCGCGCACCCTAGCCGAGCGGCCGGGCAGGCTCCAGCCGCGGGGCCGCCGTGGGGCGCGCTTCGCCCCGGGCCGCGCGGCTTCCCGGCGCCTCGGCTCGCACGGCGGGCGGGTCCGCAGGGCGCGTCGCGGAAGCCACGGCGAGACAAGCGCCTCAAGATGCCTGCGCGCGGGGCCGATACCCACGGCGATCCGGCAGGTATCCGTCGGGCGGGCCGATCGGCGCCCGTACCCCGACCGAACTCCACGCGAGGCGATATGAACGACCGCGCTCCTTCTCACCGTGCGGGCCATCCGGCACCGGCATTCGCTCCGGCCATCGGCCTTCGGGAAGTCCTCGAGGCGTCGCCGGACTTCGTCTTCTGCTGCGACGCCTGGGGACGGTTCGCGTGGGTCTCGGCCTCGTTCGAGCACCTCGCGGGCTGGCGCGCGAGCGAATTGGTGGGCCAGCCGTTCACGAAGCTCGTCGCGCCGTCGGACCGCATCGGCGCCGTGCGCGCATTCGCGCGCCAGCGCCGCCGTTCGAGCCCGGTCGTCGAGCGCCGGCTGGCGATGGCCCGCGCCGAGGGCGGCGAGCTGGCGATCGCGGTGAAGGTGCGCCTCTACGAGCGTCCCGACGGCGACGCCTACTTCGTGGGCATCGCGCGCGAGGCGATCGCGCTGCCGGCGTTCGCGCCGGCCGCCCCGGCGCCGGCCGTCTTCGCGCCGGCCGTGCCGGACGCCGCCGCCGAGGAGGCCATGGCCGCCGCGACCGCGGCGGTCGAGGGCGCCACCGCCGCCGCCACCGCCGCCGAGGACCGCGCGAAGGCGCTGCAGTCGCGCCTCGAGGAGGTCACCTCGCAGTCGCAGATGAAGAGCGAGTTCCTGGCGACGCTCAGCCACGAGGTGCGCACGCCGGTGGAGGGCCTGGTCGAGCGCGCCCACCGCCTGCTGCAGAACGGCCTCGACCCGGCGCAACGCCAGGTCGTGGACGAGATCCTGCGCTCGAGCCAGTCGCTCATGGGGCTCGTGAGCGAGGCGCTCGAATACGGGCATCCCGATTCGGGTTCGCTGGCGCCGAACGTCATCGACTTCGACCTGCGCAACGCGCTGACGCAGGTGGACGCCGGCCTCGACACGTGGGCCGGCGAGCGCGGCGCGCGGTTCGGCTCGCGCATCTCCACCGTCGTACCCTCGCGCCTCAAGGGCGACCCCGGGAAACTGCGCCAGGTGCTGATGAGCCTGGGCCAGCACCTGCTCAAGGTGAACGAGGGCGGGCGCATCGCGCTCAACGTGGAGCGCGCGCGCGAGGACGACACGCACGTCGTCGTCCACTTCCGCTTCGAGAGCGGGTCGGGTGCCGCGGGCGCCGAGGCCGACGCCGCCGGTGGTTCGGCCCTGGCGCTCGCCATCGCGCGGCGCCTGGTCGAGCGCATGGGCGGCCGGCTCGACGAGCGGAACGCCATCGCGCGCGGCGGTTCGTGCGGGTTCCAGCTCACGCTCGAGAAGCAGCCGCACGCCGTGACCGCGCCCGCGCCGGCCGAGGTGCAGCTCCGCGGGCTGCGCATGCTCGTCGCCGACAGCTCCGATTCCGAACGCCGCACCACCACCGAGCTGCTCGGCGCGTGGGGCGTCGCCGTGGACTCGGCGGGCAACGGCCTCGAGGCGCTCGAGATGGTGCGCAACGCCTCGGCCGAGGGCCGGCCGTACGCCGTCGCCATCGTCGACATGCAGATGGACGGGCTCGACGGCGAGGCGGTGGGCTCCGCCGTGCGCTCGGATTCCGACCTCGACGGCACGCTGCTCATGCTGACCACGCGCGTCGGCCGCCCGGGCGACGCGGCGCGCATGAAGGAGATGGGCTTCTCGGCGTACCTCGTGAAGCCGCTCGAGGTCTCGCAGCTCTTCGACGCCATCGCCGAGGTCGTGGCGAACGGGCAGTCCAAGCTGCCGCCGGCCGAGCGCACGCTCGTCACCCGCCACTCGCTCGCCGAGGCGCGCCGGGGACGGCTGCGCATCCTGCTCGTCGAGGACGACGTGGTGAACCAGCTCGTCACGCAGAGCGCCCTCAACCGCGTCGGCTACAACGTCGAGATCGCGTCGAACGGCCGCGCGGCCATCGAGCTGACCGAGAACCAGCACTGGGACCTGATCCTGATGGACACCCAGATGCCGGGCCTCGACGGCTACCGCGCCACCGAGGCGATCCGCGCCCGCGAGCGCGGCTCGCAGCGCACGCCGATCCTGGGCCTGACCGGCGACAGCTCGTTCTCGACCGACCGCGAGAAGTGCCTCGCCTCGGGGATGGACGAGGTGTTCCGCAAGCCGATCGACCTGGCCGAGCTGACGACCGCGGTCGAGCGCTGGACCTTGCGCGGCGACGCGCGCGGTCCCGAGGCGCTCGAGCCGCCGCGGCCGCACGCGCACGTCTTCACGGTCGTCTCCGGCCGGTTCGACCCGCCCGCCGAGGCGCTCGCGCGCGAGACCGGCACCAGGGCCACCGCGGCCGAATCGCTCGCGGAAGCGCTCGAGCAGCCCGAAGGGCCGGCGATCGACCTCGAGCAGCTCAACACCGCGAGCATGGGCCTGCCCGCGCTGCGGACGAGCCTGCTCCACACGTATCTCGACGACGTCTACCCGCGGCTCGACCGGCTCGCGCAGGCGATCGAAGGACTGGACGCCCACCGGGTCGAGTTCGAAGCGCACGGGCTGCGCGGCATGTGCGCCACGATCGGCGCCACGGTATGCATGGGGCTCTTCGGCGAGATCGAATCCGCGGCGCGCGACGGGCACGTGGCCGACTCGGGGCGCTGGCTGGAGCCGGCACGCCAGGCGGTGCAGCGCACCGAGGAGTTCATCCACCGGCTGGAGAGGATCGTCACCGAGGAAGCGGCCTGAGCCTCGCCTGACCCGAAGGACCTTCGCGGGCCCGCCCTGGCGGCGGGCCCGCGACGCGTTTCGTTCGCCCGCCGCCCGCGAACGACGGAATCGCGCGCACCGCGTCCGTACCGCGTGCTAGCCTGCCGGCCGATGCGCCCCCACCTCACGCCCCGCCTCGCGATCCTCACCGCCGCGCACTTCACGATCGACTCGTACTCGAGCTTCTACCTGCCGCTGCTTCCGCTGCTCGTCGCGCGCCTGGGGCTCAACTACACGCTCGTCGGCACGCTGGTCGCGGTGGGCTCGATGTCGTCGTCGTTCGCGCAGCCGGCGTTCGGGATCGTCTCCGACCGGCTCTCCCGCCCGTGGTTCGTGGCGCTGGGGCCGATCGTGGCCGCGGGCTTCCTGTCGGCGATCGGCGCGGCGCCGAACTACGCGGCGCTCGTCGCGCTGCTCGTGCTCGGCGGCTTCGGCGTGTCGGCGTTCCACCCGCAGACGGCCTCGCTCGCCGGCCGCAGCGGCGTCGACCGCGGCCGGGCGATGTCGTTCTGGGTGACGGGCGGCACGCTGGGCTGGGCGCTCGGGCCGCTGTTCGCGACCACGACCGTGGGCCTGTTCGGGCTCGAGCGCACGTGGCTCGCGGCGATTCCCGGGCTGCTGGTCGGCGCGGTGCTGGTCGCCTGGTTCGCGCGCACGCCGCCGATCGAGCACGCACACCGCGAGCGCGCGCGGCTCTCGGAGCTGCGCCCGGTCGCGCGGCCGCTCGCGCTGCTCTACCTGGCCGTCGTCGCTCGCTCGGCGGTGTCGTCGGGCTTCGCGACCTTCCTGCCGCTCTGGGTGCACGCGAAGGGTGGCTCGGTGGGCGCGGCCGCCGCGGTGACGACCGTCTACCTCACCGCCGGCGCGCTCGGCGGCTTCGCCGGCGGCTGGCTCGCCGACCGCATCGGCGCGCGCCGCGTCGTGCGCCTGTCGTTCCTGCTCTCGGCCCCGTTCTACGTCGCGTTCTTCCTCGTGGGCGGCCGCGCCGGCCTCGTCTGCCTGGTCGCAGGCTACGCGCTGCTCCAGTCGTCGCTGCCGGTCAACGTCGTGATGGGGCAGGAGCTGTCGCCCCGCCACGCCTCGACCATCTCGAGCCTGCTCATGGGC
>CAZIXL010000056.1:0-10209 GCA_964542885.1 uncultured bacterium | reverse complement strand
CCGGCATCAAGGTCATCGACCTGCTCGCCCCGTACCGTCGTGGTGGCAAGATCGGTCTGTTCGGCGGCGCCGGCGTCGGCAAGACCGTTCTCCTCATGGAGCTTATCCACAACGTCGCGAAGGCCAAGGGCGGCTTCTCGGTGTTCGCTGGCGTCGGCGAGCGGACCCGTGAAGGAAACGACCTCTACCGCGAGTTCATCGAAGGCGGCATCATCGTCGAGAACGACCTGCCCAAGAGCAAGGTCGCCCTCATCTACGGCCAGATGAACGAGCCACCGGGAGCCCGCGCCCGCGTCGCCCTCACCGGTCTGACCGTCGCCGATCGTGATGTGCGCGGGCGTGGTGGCCGACGTGTCGACGGTGCTCGGGCTGGGCCTGCAGCGGGCGGGCGACGTGCTCGTCATGGTCGGCGAGCCGCGCGACGGGCTCGACGGCTCGGCCTACCGCCGCGAGGTGCTGCGCGAGCGCGGCGGGCCGCCGCCGGCGCTCGGGCTCGAGCACGAGGCGCGGCTGCAGGCGTTCGCCGTCGCCGTGGCCGAAGGCCGCTGGGCCGTCGCGGCCCACGACGTGTCCGACGGCGGGCTGGCGGTCGCGGTGGCCGAGATGGTGCTGGCCGCGCGCGCGGGCGAGCGGCTCGGCGCCGAGGTGAACGTGGAGCCGCTCGAGGTCGAGCCGGCGGTCGCCCTGTTCTCGGAACGGCCGGCGATCCTCTACGAGGTCGCCTTCGAGCGGCTGCCGCGGCTCTCGCAGGCCGCGCGCGAGCATGGCCTCGTGGCATGGCCGCTCGGCACCGTGACCGCGCAGCCGCTGCTGCGGGTGCAGGTGGCGGGGGCGACGCAGCTGCGCTGGACGGTCGACGATCTGCGCGCGGCGTCGGCGCGGGCGCTCGCCCGGCGCTGGAACGAGGAGGGCGCGTGAGCGCGGCGCGCGTGGCGGTGGTGCAGTTCCCCGGCGTCAACTGCGAGGCCGAGACGGTGCGCGCGCTGGAACGCGCGGGGCTCGCGGCCGAGGTGTTCCGCTGGACGCGGCCGGCCGCCGAGCTCGGGCGCTTCGACGCGTACGTGCTGCCCGGCGGCTTCTCGTACCAGGACCGCGTCCGCGCGGGGGCGCTGGCCGCGAAGGACCCGCTGCTCGAGGTGCTGGCGGGGCGCGCGGCGTCGGGTCGCCCGATCCTCGGCATCTGCAACGGCGCGCAGGTACTGGTCGAGGCGGGCCTCGTCCCCGGGGGCGGCGCGGTGGACCTCGCGCTCGCGCGCAACCGCATGCCCGCCCGCGACGGCTACTACGCGCGCTGGGTCACGTGCCGGGTCGAGGCTTCGCCCTGCGCGTTCACGCGGCACCTGGAGCCCGGCACGCTGCTGCCGCTGCCGGTCGCGCACGGCGAGGGCCGCTTCGTCTCGGCGCGCCGCGGCGCGCTGGCGCAGCTCGCCGCGGACGGGCAGGTGCCGCTGCGCTACGCGGGCGCCGACGGCGGCGCGGCCGCGGACTTCCCCGACAACCCCAACGGCGCCGAGGAGGCCGCGGCCGCCGTGTGCGACGCCTCGGGCGTGGTGCTGGCGATGATGCCGCATCCCGAGCGCGTGCTCGACGTGGGCGCGATCGCCCGCGCGACCGGCGGCGAATGGGGCCGCCGGCAGCGCGAGGCGCTCGCTCGCGGCGGGGCGACCGCCGTGGCCGACGCGCCGGGGATGGCGCTCTTCACGGGCCTGGCCGCGCACCTGGAGGGGGCATGAGCACGAAGCCCGAACCGGCCGTCGCCCACGCCTGGGTGTCGTTGCGCGCCGAGGATCCGGAGGCCGCGAGCGCGCTCGCCGTGGCTCGCGGGCGGCTCGCGGCGGCGCGCGGGCTGCGCGAGCTGCGTCGCTACCGAGTGTTCGAGCTGCGCGGCGCGCTGCCGGAACCGGCCGCGATCGCGGACTTGCTGCACCGCTCGATCCAGTTCTACAACCCGGGCAAGGAGCGCTGCGTCGTGCGGGCGAGCGCGGCGGCGGCCGCGCCCGTCGCCGACGGCGAGGCGGTGGCGCTCGTCGTGGAGCGCGGCGGCGACCGGCGCCCCGCGGCGGAGCGCTGGTGGCGGCACGAGGTGCGTGCCAGGGTCGAGGTGCGCGAGGCGACGGCGTGGGTCCTGCGTTTCGAGCCCGGGGCCGACGCCGCCGCGCTGGCGGCCGACCTCGCCGAGGCGCGCGATCGCGCGCACGGGCTGTTCGCCAATCCGCACGCACAGTTGGCCGTGGTCTCGAGCGGGCCGCCCCCGCTCGGGCCGTGGCCGGGGACGCGCCGGCGCGGCGGGACCGCGCCGGCGGGAGGGAGGTCGTCATGATGCCCTGGACGCCCGAGCGGGCCTGGAACGAGGAGTGCGGTGTCTTCGGGGCGGTCGGCGTGGCCCACCCGGCCGAGATCGTGGCGCTCGGCCTGCACGCGCTGCAGCACCGCGGGCAGGAGGCCACGGGCATCGTCGCGTGCGGCGAGGACGGCGTGTTCCAGGTGCGCAAGGGCCTGGGGCTCGTCTCCGACGTCTACCGCGACGCCGGTCTCTCGCAGGTCACCGGCGCGCTGGCCATCGGCCACAACCGCTACTCGACCACGGGCGGGCGGACGCTCGAGAACACGCAGCCGCTCAAGGTGGTCTACCGCGGCGGCGAGCTGGCGCTGGCCCACAACGGCAACCTCACGAACGCGCGCGAACTGCGGGCCGGGCTCGAGGAGTCCGGTTCGATCTTCCAGACGACCCTCGACAGCGAGGTGTTCCTGCACCTCGTCGCGCTTTCGCAGGTGGACTCGGTCGAGGAGGCGCTGGTCGAGGCCGCGCGCCAGGTGCAGGGCGCGTACTCGCTGGTCGTGCTCACGCGCGACGCCGTGCTGGCGCTGCGCGATCCGCACGGCTTCCGGCCGCTGTGCCTCGGGCGGCTGGGCGACGGCTACGTGGTGGCGAGCGAGACGTGCGCGCTCGACCTGGTCGGTGCCGACTTCCTGCGCGAGGTGAACCCCGGCGAGCTGGTGTCGATCGACCCGCAGGGGCTGCGCAGCCGGCAGGTGCTGGCGCCCGCCGAGCCCGCGCAGCACTGCGTCTTCGAGCACATCTACTTCTCGCGCCCCGACAGCCGCGTGTTCGGCGACGGCGTGGACCGCGTGCGGCGCCGGCTCGGCCACCAGCTGGCGCGCGAGCACCCGGCCGACGCCGACGTGGTGATCTCGGTCCCCGACTCGAGCAACTCGATCGCCCTGGGCTTCAGCGAGGAGTCGGGGCTGCGCTACGAGCTGGGCCTGATCCGCAACCACTACGTCGGGCGCACGTTCATCCAGCCGCAACAGGCCGGGCGCGACTTCGGCGTGCGCGTGAAGTTCAACCCCGTGCGCGAGGTGCTCGAGGGCCGGCGCGTGGTCGTGGTGGACGACTCGATCGTGCGGGGCACGACCAGCCGCAAGCTGGTCCGGCTGCTGCGCCGGGCGGGCGCGCGCGAGGTGCACTTCCGCGTCGGCTCGCCGCCGGTCACGCACCCGTGCTTCTACGGCATCGACACGCCGCACCGCCGCGAGCTGATCGGGGCGCTCAAGAGCATCGACGAGATCCGCGGCTACCTGGGCGTCGACTCGCTCGGCTACCTGTCGCTCGAGGGCATGCTGGGGTGCGAGGCGGTGCCGCGGAACTTCTGCCGCGCGTGCTTCACCGGCCAGTACCCGGTCCCCGTCGACCCGAACGCGTCGAAGTTGCAGTTCGAGATCCTGCGCCGCGCGACGACGGCCAGCGGGGCGTAGCGGGGGGCGCGTGAGCCGCGGCCGCGGTTGACGCCCCCGCGGCGGCTGCCTAGATTCGCGCGTTCCCGCGCCACGGGCGCGGTCCGCACGGCCGCACGCCACCCGCACGGAAGGATCCATGTCGCTCGCGAACCTGATGGAGCAGCGCCGCGCCAAGATCGCCGCCTGGAAGGCGATCGGCTGCGACCCGTACGCCTACCGATTCGAGGTGACCCACCACGCGGCGGAGCTGCTCGCGCGCGGCGACGCGGTCACGTCGGAGTTCGGGGAGCGGGTGCGCGTGGCCGGGCGCGTGATGACGCTGCGCGGGCACGGCAAGGCGGGCTTCGCCCACGTCGTGGACCCCACGGGACGGCTGCAGCTCTACTTCAAGAGCGACGTGCTGGGGGAGCAGTTCCGGCGCTTCGAGCTGCTCGACGTCGGCGACTGGGTCGGCGTCGAGGGCCCGCTCTTCCGCACGCGCACCGGCGAGATCACCGTGCGGGCGGACTCGGTCGAGCTGCTCGCCAAGTCGATCCGGCCGCTGCCCGAGAAGTGGCACGGGCTCACCGACCCGGAGACGCGCTTCCGCCAGCGCTACGCCGACCTGTTCGTGAACCTCGACGTGCGCGAGATCTTCCGGCGCCGCGCGCGGATCACCTCGCGCATCCGCTCGTTCCTCGACGGCCGCGGCTTCCTGGAGGTCGAAACGCCGGTGCTGCAGCCGCTCTACGGCGGCGCGTTCGCGCGGCCCTTCGTCACGCGTCACAACGCGCTCGGGATCGACCTCTACCTGCGGATCTCGAACGAGCTGTACCTGAAGCGCCTGATCGTCGGCGGGCTGGACCGCGTCTACGAGTTCTCCCGCGACTTCCGCAACGAGGGCATGGACCGCTCGCACAACCCCGAGTTCACCCTGCTCGAGTACTACCAGGCGTTCGCCGACGTGCACGACATGATGGACGTGACCGAGGCCCTGGTATGCGACGCGCTGCAGGAGGCTTGCGGGACGCTGAAGCTCCCGTACCAGGGTCGCGTGCTCGACTTCACGCCGCCGTGGCCGCGCGTCTCGATGCTCGACGCGGTCAGCGAGAAGGTGGGCGAGAGCGTGCACGACCTGGACGAGGCGAGGCTTTCGCGCCACGTCGCCCGGCACAGCCTGCACCCGCGCGCCGGCACCGGCGCCGGCGGGATGCTCGACGAGCTGTTCTCGGAGCTGGTCCAGCCGGAGCTGCAGAACGCGACGTTCCTCGTCGACTTCCCGGTCGAGACCTCGCCGCTCGCGCGCGCGAGCCGCCGGAACCCCGCCGTCGTCGAGCGCTTCGAGCTGTTCGCCGCCGGCATGGAGCTGGCGAACGCGTTCAGCGAGCTCAACGACCCCGACGACCAGCGGCGCGCCTTCGAGGCCCAGGTCCAGGCGCGCGAGCGCGGCGACGAGGAGGCGCAGGCGCTCGACGAGGACTACCTGCGGGCGCTCGAGTACGGCATGCCGCCCACGGGCGGCGTCGGCATCGGCATCGACCGGCTGGTCATGCTCGCCACCGACTCGCGCTCGATCCGCGACGTGGTGCTGTTCCCGCAGTTGCGCCCCGAGGAGGGCCGGCCGGTGGACGACGCGGTCGAGGAGCCCGGGGACGCCACGGAGGGGGCGGCCACCTGAACCTGCCGCTGTGGATCGCCGCGCGCTACGTGCGCAGCCGGCCGCGCAGCGGGTTCGTCACGCTGCTGACCGGGATCTCGATCGCCGGGGTCGCGGTGGGCGTGACCGCCCTGCTCACCGTCCTCGCGGTCATGAACGGCTTCGAGAACGAGATCCAGGTGCGGATCGCCGGCACCGACGCGCACGTCGTGCTGCTGGGGGCGAACACGGCGGGCGTCGGGGACGCCGACTCGCTGGCGGCGAAGCTGCGGCACCAGCCGGGCGTCGTCGGCGTCGCGCCGTTCACGTACGCGAAGGCGATGCTGTTCCGCGAGGGGCACTCCGAGGGCCTGGTGGTGAAGGGCGTCGACCTCGCGGCCGAGCGCGGCGTGACGACGATCGGCGACCACATTCGCCCGGCGCTGCCCGCGATCCCCGAGCACACGCTGGGCGGCGAGCCGGGCATCGTCCTGGGCTCGGAGCTGGCGGCGCGCGTCGGCGCCGACATCGGCGACGTGGTTCTGCTGGCGACGCTCAAGGGCGACGCGAACTCGGCGTTCGGCTGGGCGCCCAAGCTGCGGCCGTTCCGGGTCGTGGGCACGTTCACGTCGGGGCTCTACACCTACGATTCGAGCTTCGGCTTCACGAGCATCGCCGCCTCGCAGGACTTCTTCGACCTCGGTGACCGCGTGACGGGCATCGAGGTGAAGCTCGCCGACATGTTCGACGCGCCGGAGGCGTCGAAGCGACTCCTCGCCGCGGCGGGGCGCGACGACCTGCGCGCGAACAACTGGATCGAGCTCAACCGGAACCTGTTCACGTGGATGAAGCTCGAGAAGGCGGTGATGTTCCTGATCCTCGCCCTCATCGTGCTGGTCGCGACCTTCAACATCGTGAGCACGCTCTTCATGGTCGTGCTCGAGAAGCGGCGCGACATCGGGGTGCTCAAGACCATGGGCGCCGCGCCCGGCCTGGTGCTGCGCGTCTTCCTGCTCGAGGGCCTGCTGATCGGCGGGCTCGGGACCGCGCTGGGGACGGCGCTCGGCGGGCTGCTCATCGCGATCCTGCACCGCTACCCGATCGTGCGGCTGCCCGGGGACGTGTACTTCATCGAGCGCCTCCCGGTGCGGGCCGAGGCGGGGGACTTCGCCGCCGTCATTCTGGCCGCCCTTGTACTGTGCGTGGCCGCCGCGCTCTACCCGGCCTGGCAGGCCGCCCGGATCGACCCGATCGAGGCGATCCGCAAGACGTCCTGAGACGCGACCCGAGGAGAACCGCGCAAGTGGAAGCCAGCAAGCCCGATAGGACGAACGATCCGGTCCTCGTCGCGAGCGGGGTGCGCAAGAGCTACCCGTCGCCGACGGGGCCGCTCGAAGTGCTCGCGGGGATCGACCTCGAGGTCCCGCGTGGCATGCTTCTGGCAATCACCGGGGCCTCGGGTTCGGGCAAGACCACGCTGCTGAACGTCCTCGGCGCGCTCGATCACGCGACTTCCGGCACCATCCGGCTGGGCGGCGTGGACGTGGGCGCGCTCGGCGAGCGGCAGCGGTGCCGGCTCCGGGCCGAGCGCGTCGGCTTCGTGTTCCAGTTCCACCACCTGTTGCCCGAGTTCACCGTCGAGGAGAACGTCATGATGCCGTTGCTTCTGGCCGGCCGGGAACGCGAAGCGGCGCGCGCGCGGGCGCGGGCGGTGCTCGAGGCGGCCGGGCTGCGCGACCGGTGGCTGCACCGGCCCGCCGAGATCTCGGGCGGCGAGGCGCAACGCGCGGCCGTGGCGCGCGCGCTGGCGACGGAGCCGGAGCTGGTGCTGGCCGACGAGCCGACCGGAAACCTCGATGCCTCACGCGCTTCCGAACTTCACGAACTCATGTCGTCGCTCGCGCGGCGCGAACATCGAACGCTTGTCGTCGTGACCCACAATGATAGGCTCGCGGCGAGTGCGGATCGGGTGATGCGGCTCGAGTCGGGCCGGCTCGTCCCGGTTCGATAGCGAGGAAAGCATGCTCTGCCAGATCTGCGGCAAGAATCCCGCGACGGTGCACTTCACGGAGATCCACGACAACCAGATGTCGGAGATCCACGTGTGCGAGCGCTGCGCGGAGGAGAAGGGCATGCAGGCCTCGGCGGCCCAGCACAAGTTCGAGATCGCCGACCTGCTCGCGGGCATGGTGGACGCGATGACGCAGACCGACGAGGAGCGCGTCGGCCACGTGCAGTGCCCGCGTTGCGGCCTGCTCTATTCCAGCTTCAAGGAGACCGGCCGGCTGGGCTGCGCCGAGTGCTACACCGCGTTCCAGTTCCAGCTGCGGCCGCTCCTGCGCCGCATCCACGGCGACACCCGCCACCGCGGCAAGCACCCGACGCGCGGGGGCGAGGGCGCCACCCGCACGCGCCAGATCCAGCGCCTGCACGACGAACTTCAGCGCGCGGTCGAACGCGAGGACTTCGAGAAGGCCGCGTCGCTGCGCGACGAGATCCGCCGGCTCGAGGCCGAGCACGGCGCCGGCTCGGCGCCGGAGGCGCGTTCGTGAGCGCGCCGCGGAGCTTCGACGAGCTGTTCGCGGGCACGAGCCCGTGGCTGCAGGGCGAGGGCCCGCACGCCGAGATGGTCCTGTCGACGCGCATCCGGCTGGCGCGCAACCTGCGCGAGGTGCCGTTCACGCACCGGGCGCGCGAGGAGCAGCTCCAGGGCGTGCTCGCCAGCGTGCAGAGCGCCGCGCAGGCGTCGACGTCGCTGCAGGACGGGCTGCTGCTGCGCATGAGCGAGTGCTCGCCGATCGAACGCCAGGTGCTCGTCGAGCGCCACCTCGTGAGCCACGAGCTGGGCGACGGGGCGCGGCCGCGTGGCATCCTGATCGCGGGCGACCAGCGCCTGTCGCTCATGATCAACGAGGAGGACCACCTGCGGCTGCAGGCGCTCACGCCCGGCTTCCAGCTGGCGGAGGCGTGGGGGCTCGCCGACCGCGCCGACGACGAGCTGGACGGCGCGCTCGAGTTCGCCTTCTCCGAGGAGATCGGCTACCTCACCTCGTGCCCGACGAACGCCGGCACCGGCCTGCGCGCGTCGGTGCTCATCCACCTGCCCGCGCTGGTGCTGCTCGAGGAGATCCAGCGCGTGCTCAAGAGCGTCATGCAGGTCGGGCTCAACGTGCGCGGCCTGTACGGCGAGCACAGCGAGGTCATGGGCAACCTGTTCCAGATCTCGAACCAGACGACGCTGGGCCGCAGCGAGCGGGACTCCATCGAGAGCCTCGAACGCGTGACGCGGCAGATCATCGAGACCGAGGAGCGCGCGCGCGAGCGGATGCTGCGCGACGCCCGGGTGCAGATCGAGGACAAGGTGTGGCGGGCCTTCGGCACGCTGCGCTACTGCCGCTCGATCCACGCCCGCGAGGTGATCAACCTGTGCTCGGCCGTGCGGCTCGGCGTGGCGATGGGCCTGCCGGGCCTGTGCCCGCTGCGCACGCTGAACGAGTTGCTCGTGCTCACCCAGCCCGCCCACCTGCAGCGTGCCCACGGTGGCGAGCTGACCCCCGCCGAACGGAACATCGTCCGCGCCCGGCTCGTGCGCGAGCGGCTCGAAGCCGCCGAACGCGAGTCCGGAGCGAATCCCCAGGGATAAGGAGGAGGCCCGGAGCGCTCGCGCCGGGCCGGAAACGACATGCACGACAAGTTCACCGAGAGGGTTCGCAAGGTCATCTACCTCGCTCGCGAGGAGGCCGCGCGGCTGCAGCACGACTACATCGGCACCGAGCACCTGCTGCTCGGCGTGATCCGCGAGGGGGAGGGCATCGCCGCGACCGTGCTCAACAACCTCGGGCTCGACCTCGACCGCATCCGGCAGGAGGTCGAGAACATGGTGAGCGCCTCGGGCGGCACCATGACCATCGGCGAGATCCCGTTCACGCCGCGCGCCAAGCGCGTGCTCGAGCTGGCCGTCGAGGAGGCCCGCTCGCTGGGCCACAACTACGTCGGCACCGAGCACCTGCTGCTCGGCCTGATCCGCGAGGGCGAGGGCGTCGCCGCCAAGGTGCTGCTCGAGCTGGGCGTCGACCGCAAGCGCGTGCGCGAGGAGACGCTGAAGCTGCTCGGCGGCACGCCGTCGTCGTCGGCGTCGGCGGAGCGGGGCGAGGAGCGCGCCGAGACGCCCGCGCTCAACCAGTTCGGGCGCGACCTGACGCAGCTGGCCCGCGAGGGCAAGCTCGACCCGGTCATCGGGCGCGAGAAGGAGATCGAGCGCGTCGTGCAGGTGCTGTCGCGGCGCACGAAGAACAACCCGGTCCTGATCGGCGAGCCCGGCGTGGGCAAGACCGCCATCGCCGAGGGCCTGGCGCAGCGCATCACGTCGGCGCAGGTCCCCGAGAGCCTCAAGAACAAGCGCATCGTCACGCTCGACCTGGCGGCCGTGGTGGCGGGCACCAAGTACCGCGGCCAGTTCGAGGAGCGCCTCAAGACCGTCATGAACGAGATCCGCGAGTCCAAGGACACGGTGATCTTCATCGACGAGCTGCACACGATCGTCGGCGCCGGCGGCGCCGAGGGCGCGATCGACGCGTCGAACATGCTCAAGCCCGCGCTCGCGCGCGGCGAGCTGCAGTGCATCGGCGCCACGACGCTCGACGAGTACCGCAAGTACATCGAGAAGGACGGCGCGCTCGAGCGCCGGTTCCAGCCGGTCATGGTGGACCAGCCGAGCATCGACGACACGATCCAGATCCTCATGGGCCTGCGCGACAAGTACGAGGCGCACCACGGGGTCAAGATCACCGACGGCGCGATCGTGCAGGCGGTGAAGCTGGCGGACCGCTACATGAACGACCGCTTCTTCCCGGACA
>CAZIXL010000055.1:0-10227 GCA_964542885.1 uncultured bacterium | reverse complement strand
GTGATCTCGTTGTCCTGCGAGAGCCGGCCGAACGTCATGAGCTCGGCGACGAGCACGGCGCAGGGCACCGACAGGACGACCACGAAGCCGAGCGACAGCACGAACAGCTGCAGCACGGCCGTGACGGGCACGCCCCGGTTGATCACCAGGTCGAGGTAGTCGAACAGCACGTCCATCTCGAAGATGAACGTGACCACCCCGAACCCCAGCAGAAAGGGAACCAGGTGCTGCCTCAGGATGTACCAAGGGAGGATCCTCACGGTCGGGCAATCTAACCCGCCCCAATCGCGCACCGCCAACGGGGGAGGGGCCCCTCCCCGGCGCCCGCCCGGCCGTGACATGACGAGGCAAACCCTTTGACCGTGCCTTTCTACGGCTGCTACGGTCGGTCGGCGCGCGTGCTCTGTGCTGGCCCGCGCCCCCGCTGACCCATGCTCGCCGCCCTGACCCTTCCCGCGCTCGCGTTCCTGATGGGCATCTCCGGCATTCCGGGCCTGAACGCGCTGCCCGGGCTGAAGAAGGCCGTCCGGCACAAGCCCGCCGCGGCCTACGTCGACAGCCTCCCGCCCGCGTGGAAGCCGGCGTCGCGGCTGGCGGTCGAGCACGATTTCCTGAAACCGGGACTGCCGCCGATGGGCGGAGCCTGGCCGGTCGCCCTGATGGTCACCTCCACGCTCGACCCGCGGCGGGTCAAGGTGAGCGTCGACCCCGACTCGGGGACCTACGCCTCCCGGGTCGAGGTGGGCGACCTGCAGCTGGGGATGGGGTTCCGCGAGCCGCTCCGGCGCTTCGCCGCGAACTCGATGCAGCGCACGTTCGAGACGCGCTGGCGCGAGCGCTCCCGCCGGGACGTGAACTCGCTCGGCGCGCTCACGCCCACGACCCGCCAGGGGCTCCAGCTCAAGCTGCCCGTCGCCCTGCCCACGCCGATCCAGAGCCTGCTCGGCCCGGGAGGGCCGGCGCTCAACGTCTCGGGCGCGGAGAACATCCGCATCTCCGGCACGAGCAACTGGACCAACGCGACGACCGGGGTGCTGGGCCAGAAGCGCTCGCTCTTCCCGTCGCTCGACATGCAGCAGGACCTCGACATCCGGCTCGAGGGCCAGCTCTCCGACCGCGTGAAGGTGAACCTGCTGCAGAACTCGGCGAACCAGGTCCCGCTCGCCAACCGCATCGCGATCAACTACCGCGGCGACGAGGACGACCTGGTGCAGGCGCTCGACCTGGGCAACACGAACCTGTCGCTGCCGGGCACCCAGTACGTGTCGTACAGCGGCCGCAACGAGGGCCTGTTCGGCGTCAAGTTGTCCACCCGCGTCGGCCCGCTCGACTTCACGGCGCTCGCCAGCAAGCAGGAAGGGCGCAGCGAGCGCGCCTCGTTCTCGGGCGGGGCGGGCGGCGGTGTGAAGACGTACGAGGTCGCCGACTACCAGTACATCCACGACCAGTACTTCCTGCTCTACGACCCCAACACGCGCAACCCGAACAGCGGCCTGCCGTCGGTCTACCGGATCGACGACGCGTCGATCGAGCTGTACCTGGACGACGCCAAGAACGACAACAACCAGAACACGCTGCTCGGCAGGGCGGTGGTGGACCCGGACCGCGTGCTGCAGGGCTCGTACTACGCCGGCGCCGCGCCCGACACGGCGTTCCGCGACGGGCGGTTCGACAAGCTGGTGCCGGGGCCCACGGGCGACTACGAGATCCTGCCGGACTACTACCTGTTCAACGGCTACAGCTTCAAGGTCATCCGGCTCAAGAACCAGCTCACCGGCGACATGTGCCTCGCCGTGAAGTACCGGGCGACGCCGCTCGACCCGGCGGGCAACGTGACCGGCCCCGAGATCACGGTCGGCGGCGGCAAGGTCCCGAACCCCGAGAGCGCCAACCCCGACTCGGCGCTCACGCTGCTCAAGATGCTGCGCGTGCCGCGCGCGCTTCAGCGCTACGTCCAGCAGGGCACGATCACGGTGTACGACCCGGCCGCGCCCTTCGAACCGGTCCGCCAGCTCGAGATGAAGAACTTCTACTCGCTGGGGGCCTTCGGGATCGACGCGCAGACGTTCGACCTCAAGATCCAGGCGGGACGCCTCGACCCGCCAGTGACGTACGCGAAGGACGGTGCGGGCAACGTCGTCTACTACACCGAGGTCGCGGGCCTCGACAGCTACGACGAGAGCCAGTCGCCGCCGGTCAAGGGCCACGACCTCAAGGTCGACGGCGCGACCGGGAGCGGCCAGCGCGCGTTCGTGGACTACAAGAACGGCATCCTGTACTTCCCCGACCCGCGGCCGTTCGCGCCGCGGCTCGCGCCCTCGGACTCGGCGTACTTCGACCAGGTGATGGACTACAACGTGAACCGCCGGGTGCGGTTCGACGGCCCCGCCGACAGCGCGAACGCGCCGAACCCGCTCATCTACGACCGCTACGGCACGCTGCAGCCCAGCGACGCCCGCTACTACCTCGAACTGGAGTACGCCGCGCAGCGCAGCGGCGGCGACATCGTGCTCGGCAAGGGCTCGATCATCGAGGGCTCCGAGGTCGTCACGGTGAACGGCGAGCGCTGGACGCGCGACCGCGACTACTCGATCGACTACGACATCGGCCGCATCACGCTCAAGAAGCAGCTCGGGCCCACCGACCAGCTGAGTGTCGACTACTCGTACGCGCCGCTCTTCCAGCAGGCGTCCAAGACGCTGCTCGGCGGCGCGTTCCGGCTCGAGGGCCGCGACCGCAGCCTGGGCGGCGCGTTCCTGTACGAGAGCAAGGGCGCGCAGGACCAGCGCCCGCGCCTGGGCGAGGAGCCCTCGCGCACGGTGATCACCGACCTCAACTCGGAGTGGCGCTTCAAGCCCTCCTTCGTGACGCGCTTCGTCGACGCGCTGCCCGGCGTGCGTACCACGACGCCGTCGGAGTTCAACGTCCAGGCCGAGGTGGGCGCCTCGTTCCCGAACCCGAACACGCGGAACGTGGTCTACCTCGACGACATGGAGGGCGTGCGCGACGCCGTCTCGCTGTCGCTCGGCATCAAGAACTGGCAGCTCACGAGCCCGCCCAAGCGCGCGACCGCGGTGCTGGACGGCGTGGCGGTCAGCACGCGTTCGATCCTCGCCGACACGACGGCGGGCCAGCGCAACGCCGAGCTGCACTGGTACCAGACGTCGAACGGTGTCGTGAAGGAAAGCGACCTCAAGCCCACGCTCGTCGACACCGACCCGACCGCGGCCCGCACCGAGCACGCGACGCTCGCGCTCACGGTGCCGAAGCGCCCGGCCGGCGCGGCGCCGACCGACACGATGTGGGCGGGCCTCACGTACCCGCTCGACCCGGTCGGCATCGACCTCTCGCGCGCCCAGTTCATCGAGGTCTGGGTGAACGACTTCCGCGACCAGCACAAGGCTGCCGGCGACTCGGTCGCGCGCATCCGCGGCGACCACGTGAAGCTGCACATCGACCTCGGCGTGGTCTCCGAGGACCAGATGCGCGCCCCGAACCGCCCGCCCAACAACCGGCTCGACAGCGAGGACAAGGGCCCGACGCGCGACCGCCAGCTGGTCAACGACGAGGACACCGGGCTCGACGGCGTGTTCGACAGTGGTGGCGAGAGCGCGAACGGCCTGGCCCAGGCGGACCTGACCACGGCGAACGGCACCGACTGGAACGGCGACGACTACGGGGACGTCCGCTCGGACTACAAGGACGTGGACCCGCGCCGGTTCCAGTTCTCGAACGGCACCGAGGGCGACAAGACGCTGGCACAGTACCCCGAGACCGAGGACCTGAACCTCAACGACGTGCTCGACACCGACGAGGCGTACTACGAGTACACGGTCGCGCTCGACGGCACGAGCCCCTACCTGGTGACCGACGTGTGGCGCGACAACGACGACGCGAAGCTGGTCCCCGACAACGGCTGGCGGCGCTACCGCATCCCGATCGCCGACAGCCTGCGCGTCCAGTTCGGCTCGCCCGACCTGACGATCGCGCGGCACGTGCGCCTGTGGATCGAGGGCCTGCAGAAGCCGGACGAGCAGGCGGTCGAGGGGACGAACAAGAACGTCGTCGTCCGCCCGCTGCTCATGCTCGGCGGCCTCGACATCGTGGGCAGCCGCTGGCTGACGACCGACCTCACGCTGCGCCAGCGCGACACGCTCCGGACGACCGTGACGCTCACCTCGCTGAGCACGACCGAGAACGCCGACGAGTACGTGGCGCCGTTCGATCCCGGCCAGACGGTGGACGTGAACCAGGCCCGCACGCGCCGCGAGCAGTCGATGGTGCTCGAGTTCGAGAACCTGGCGCCCGAGGACACGCTCGAGGCCTACCGCACGTTCTCGCTGCAGGAGGACTACAGCCGCTACGGGGCGCTCACCTGGTACGCCACCGGCTTCGACATCCCGAACTACACGAACGCCGCGGACGATTCGCTCTTCTACTTCGTCCGCTTCTCGACCGACGAGACGAACCAGAGCTACTACGAGGTGAAGCGCAAGCTCCCCGCCTCGACGAAGGGCAACGTCCGCTGGGAGGGCCCGCGGGCCGACCTGGCCGCGATCGCGAACCTCAAGCTCGCGCCCGATTTCCCGACGACGCTCCCGATCCTCTTCCGCACGGCCTTCGGCACCGACGGCGACTCGATCATCGTCAAGGGCCGGCCGTCGTTCACGCGCCTGCGGCGCATCTCGTTCGGCGTCATCAACGGCGCGACGGGGGCGGGCGGCCGCAGCTACCCGCGCGGGCAGCTGTGGTTCGACGAGTTGCGCGCGACCGACGTGGCGAAGGACGTGGGCTTCGCGAACCGCCTGCTCGTCAACGGCTCGCTCTCGAACCTGATGAGCTACAACGTGTCGTGGAACTCCGCCGACGCGAACTTCCTGAGCGTCGGCCAGTCGCGCGGCACGGGCAACAAGACGACGAACCTGGCCATCACGACGACCACGAACGTGCACCGGTTCTTCGAGGGCACGGGCATCCAGCTGCCGGTCACGGCGAGCTACACGAAGAACACCGTGCGCCCGCGCTTCACGGCCGGCGACGACGTCGTGCGCACCGGCGTGCTGCAGGACCTGAGCACCACCGAGACCGAGTCCCGGACGTTCTCGACGTCGTACACGCGCAACTGGA
This sequence comes from uncultured bacterium, assembly GCA_964542885.1. Classification (GTDB taxonomy): domain Bacteria; phylum Eisenbacteria; class RBG-16-71-46; order RBG-16-71-46; family RBG-16-71-46; genus CAIXRL01. The sequence continues at coordinate 5,100 of CAZIXL010000055.1, read as the reverse complement.
GCCAGCGCTCGAATCCGCTCCTGCGCTACACGCTCGGCGGGATCACCGCGAACCTCGGCCGCACGGAATCGAACTACCGCAACCCGACCGGGCGCGGCCGCACCACCGGAACGACCGGGGCCGTCAACTGGAACATCGCGCCGCGCTCGCTGCTCGCGCTCGGCGCGAAGTGGATGCCCGTCAAGATCTACCCGCTGCCGGAGCGCCTGTACTGGAACTACCAGGTCTCGCAGACGCGCAGCGAGACGCAGACGCTGTCGCAGGACGGCAGCGGGCAGTTGCTCCCCAACGCGACCACCGGCGGCCGCACGGCCGGCGTCAACTTCGGTGCGGACACGCGGCCGGTGGACATGCTGCGCCACCACATCGAGGGCACGCGCGCGCTGAGCCTGACCGGCGTGCGGCTCGACCGGCTCGGCTTCGTCAACCTCGGCCGCCTCACGCAGTGGCGGCAGAGCTTCGACTTCAGCTGGTCGCAGCAGCGCGGCAGCCCGTGGCTCCGGCCCGTGACGCGCTGGAGTTCGAACTACGGCCAGAACAACGAGCTGCAGTCCGAAGACCTGTCGGTCAAGGCGATCTCGAACGGCCAGACCGCTTCGTTCAACTGGTCGCTGCCGTTCGACCAGCTGCGCGGCAGCGTGCTGCCCGGCGTGCCGGCGAGCGCGCCGCCGCGCACGGCCACGCCGCCCGATTCCGGCGCCGCGCCCGCGCCGGTGGCCCAGCCGCGACGCCCCGCCTCGGCCATCCTGCGCGACATGCTCGCGCGCCTCGGCCAGGTGCAGACCGACTTCACCATCAGCCGCTCGAGCAGCTACTCGCGACTCTCGGGCAGCCCGAGCCCGCTCTACCTGCTCGGCGTCGCCGAGAACCCGGGCTTCGCGGACTCGAGCGGCGCCGGCGGCCGCGTCGCGGCCGAGAGCGGCAACAACGCGGTGACCGGGCTGGACTGGCGCGCCAACGTGCGCTCCCAGGTGTCGCTCGCCTACCGCAGCTCGCTGTCGATCCGCGGCAGCTACGGCGACCGGACGACCGTTTCGAACGCGATCGTCAACCGCACGCGCGAGCGCCGCTTCCCGGACCTCGAGGTGGACTACGGCAAGCTCGCCGACGTGATGCAGCTCACCCGCTTCCTGCGCTCGCCCGCGCTGCGCACGGGCTGGAGCTGGTCGCGCTCGTGGGACTACCAGGGCGACCGCTCGGTGGTCACCTCGCAGTCCTCGACGCACGACCTGCGGCCGCTGCTCTCCCTGCGCGGCAGCCTGAAGAACGGCACGACCGCCGACCTCGGCGTGAACATGCGCAGCTCCTACCGCGAGGTCACGCTGGTCGGCAAGTCCACGCAGCGCGACAAGAACACCGACGTCAACTTCACGCTCAGCCGTTCCTACTCCCAGGGGCAGAAGGTGAACCTGTTCGGCAAGACCAGCACCGTGCGCAGCAGCGTCAACCTGAGCCTGGCCACCGTCTACTCGCGCCGCCAGGGCGAGACGACGATCGCCGGCTCGAGCCAGCTGCTCAACCAGGTCGACGAAACGCGGCTGTCGGTGACGGGCAAGGGCTCGTACGGCTTCAGCACCAACGTGACCGGCAACGCCGTGCTCGGCTACAGCGGCACCTCCAACCACGTGCTCGACATCCAGCGGCGCAGCATCCGCGTGGAGCTGAGCGCGCAGTTCACGTTCTGATGGCGCGCCTCCCGCGGTTCCCCGCCCTGCTCGCGCTGGCCGTGGTGCTCGCCGGCGCGTTGCCGGTGGCGTGTGCCGAGCGCTTCACGGTCGACGGCGAGCGCGCGCTGGCGCGCGTGCAGCACCAGGTCGAGGCGGGCCCGCGCATCGCCGGCACGCCCGCGAACGCCGCGATCCGCGACTGGATCGCCGCCGAGGCCACGCGGCTCGGGGGCCGGATCGAGCGGCAGTCGTTCACCGACACCACCACGGGCCGGCCGCTCCAGGTGACGAACGTGATCGCGCGCTTCGGGCCCGCGACGGGAAGGCGCCTCGCGCTCTGCGCGCACTTCGACACGCGGCCCTGGTCGGACCGCGATCCCGATCCGGCGATGCGCGACCGGCCGGTGCCGGGCGCGAACGACGGCGGTTCGGGCGTGGCGGTGCTCCTCGAGGTGGCGGAGCTCATGGCGAAGCGCCCGCCACCCGTCGGCGTGGACCTGGTGTTCTTCGACGCCGAGGACCTGGGCACCGACCAGGCGCCCGACCAGTTCTGCCTCGGCTCCGCCGGGTACGCCGTGCGCCTGCCCGCGCACGGCGACCCCGCCCGGCCCGTGGCCGCGTTCCTCTTCGACATGGTCGGCGATCGCGACCTGCAGGTGTTCGTCGAGCGCAACTCGGCCGAGCGCGCGGCCAACCTCGCCGCCCTCGTCCTCGAGGGCGCGAAGGCGACCGGCGCGAAGTCCTTCCACGACCAGGTGCGCTGGGCCCTGATCGACGACCACGTCCGGCTGCTCGACGCGGGCCTGCCGGCCGTCGACATCGTCGACTTCGACTACCCCGCCTGGCACACGCACCGCGACCTGCCCGACCAGGTTTCGGCGGCGAGCCTCGCCGAGGTGGCGCGCGTCGCCGCCTGGCTCGTCTACCGGAGCCCGCTCGCCCGGCCCTGAGCCGCGGCGCCGCGAGCCCGCGCGGGAACCGCGGGCCGCCCCCGGAGCCGCTTTGGTCGCGGCTTCCGGGTCCACTCGTATTCCGGCTTCCCGGGCAGCACCCACTTGCCCGCTGCGGGGCGATCGGGTACGTTGCCGGCCGGAGTGGGGCTGGTGCGACCACTCCTTTCTTTGTCTGTAGGGAGCCAAAGTGGATGTAAGAGAGGAAGTTCGCCAGATCGCAACCCCCCTCGCCGAGGAGGAGGGCTACGAGCTGGTGGACGTCGAGCAGTCGGCGGCCGGGCGCCATCGGATCATTCGTGTCTATCTCGACAAGCCCGGCGGCATCAGCGTCGGGGACTGCGCCCGCTTCAGCCGGCGTCTCTCGGATTGCCTGGACATGAACCAGACGGTTCCGGGGAGCTACCACCTCGAGGTGAGCTCGCCGGGGCTGGATCGTCCGATCCGCACGCTGGAGCACGTGCAACGGTTCGCGGGACAGCGGGTCACGCTCGCGACCCACGAACCGCGGGACGGCCGGCGGCACTTCGAGGGAGTCCTCCTCGGTCCCGACGGGGACCGGGCCGGTCTCCGGTTGGATGAGGGTGACGAACACTGGTTCGAGTGGGCCGAGGTAAGGTCGGTCCGGCTCGTGGTGGATCCGTGGGCCGGCCTGCGGAATCCGAGTGGACGTACGGCGGCGGATCGCCGCTCGCGGGGAGGGGCCCGATGAACAACGAAATCCTGGATGCGCTGAGCCAGATCACGCGCGAGAAGAGCGTGGACCGCGCCATGCTCATCGAGACGCTCGAGATGGGCCTGGCGAGCGCCGTGCGCAAGAAGCACGGCGCGACCGCCGACGTCCACGTCCGGTTCAACGACAAGTCCGGCACGCTCGAGTGCGCCCTCCGCATGACCGTCGTCGAGACCGTCGAGGACCCCGCGTTCCAGTGGACGGTCGAGAAGGCGCGCGCCCACAAGCCCGATGCGACCGTCGGCGACGTGGTCACGATCCCTCTGCCCATCTCCGAGTTCGGCCGCAACGCCATCCAGACGGCCAAGCAGGTGCTCATCCAGCGCGTGCGCGAGGCCGAGCGCGACCGGGTCTTCCAGGAGTACTCCGACAAGGTCGGCCAGCTCGTGCGCGGCGTCGTCCAGCAGGTGGACCGCGGCAACGTGATCGTGAAGCTCGATTTCTCCGAAGGCCTGCTGCCGGCCCGGGAGCAGATCCCGCGCTCCTACCATCGCCAGGGCGACTATGTCCGCGCGGTCGTGATCAACGTGGACAAGTCCGCGAAGGGCCCGCAGGTCATCCTGTCGCGCACGCATCCCGACTTCCTGCGCCGCCTGTTCGAGAGCGAGGTGCCCGAGATCGCCGACCACATCGTCGAGGTGAAGGCGGTCTCGCGCGAAGCCGGCGCGCGCTCGAAGATCTCGGTGTTCTCGACCGACCCGCGCGTGGACGCGGTCGGCTCGTGCGTGGGCCTGAAGGGTTCGCGCGTGCAGAGCATCGTCCGCGAACTCGGCGGCGAGCGCATCGACATCGTGCCGTGGTCGGCCGACCCGGCGGTGTTCGTCTCGCGTGCCCTCGCGCCCGCCCGCGTCATGGACGTGAAGGTGGTCGAGCCCGACCAGCGCATGATCGTCGTCGTCGCCGACGACCAGCTTTCGCTGGCGATCGGCAAGGGCGGCCAGAACGCCCGCCTCGCGGCCCGGCTCACGGGCTGGAAGATCGACCTGATCTCGAAGAGCGAGGAGAAGAAGCGCCAGGACGTCGAGCGCGCGAACCGGCTCGAGGTCGAGCGCCTCGAGCTGGGCGAGGCCACGACCGAGAAACTCATCAGCGCCGGCATCGAGACGGTCCAGGAGCTGCTCGCGACCCCGTTCGAAAAGCTCGTCGAGATCCCCGGCATCGCCGAGAAGACGGCCGAGAAAGTGCTCGCCACCGCGCAGGAGTTCATGGCCGCGCACGTCGCCGCCACCGAGGCGGCGGTCGAGCACGAGTTCACGCCCGAGATGGAGCCCGCCGCGGAGTCCCCTGCGGCCGAGGAGCCGGCCGGGGCGCCCGCGCCCCCCGAAGCCGCGGAAGGAGCGACCCGTGGCGAATAGTCCCGCCTCGAAGAAGCAGCGCATCTACGAAATCGCGAAGGAGCTCGGCATGTCGAGCGACGTGATCGTCCAGATCGCGAAGAAGCTCGGCGCCGAGGTCAAGAACCACATGAGCACGCTCGGTCCCGAGGTCGTCGACAAGGTCCGTTCCGAGCTCGTGCAGGAGAAGGCGGCGGCGCGCGAGGAAGTCGTGCGCCACCAGGAAGCCGAGGCGCAGCGCGCCCGCGAGGAGCGCGCGCGCCAGCAGGCGACCGGGCTGCCGCCGCCCGAGCAGCGCAACCCGAACCTGCCGTACAACCGCCCGCCCGGCGCCGGCTCGGCCGTCGTGTACCGGCCGCCGACGCCCGTCGTTCCCGGCACGCAGCTCTCGTGCGAGCGCGTCGCCGACGGCAGCT
>CAZIXL010000054.1:0-10334 GCA_964542885.1 uncultured bacterium | reverse complement strand
CCCTTGAACAGGCCGTCGCGGATGTCGGTGCCGATCACGCACACGTTCTTCTTGTACGTGACGTCGAACGGCATCAGGAACCGGCCGCTCTGCGGCTGGGCCGTCGAGAAGAACACCTGGCGCTCGGTGGTGCCCACGACGCGCACGTCCTCGATGGTCTCGGCCGCGTACTTGACCGGCGCGTTCGTGCCGGTGGACGCGTTCACGAGCGCGCGCCCGCGCAGCCGGGACTCGAGCATCTCGGCCTGCCGCAGGCTCACGTTGGGACGGTTGCGGTAGAGGAAGAAGTCGTTCATCACGACCCACGGCATCTTCGACACGTAGATCACGTCGGTGCCCACGGCCGAGAAGCTCTCGCGGAAGCGGTTCTGCAGCCCGTTCACGGCGGTCATGGTCGTCACGACCGCGACGATGCCGATGATGATCCCGAGCGTCGTCAGCGCGCCGCGCACGCGGTTCGCCGCGAGCGCGCGCAGCGCGATCGACAGCGACTCGCGGAGCATGACGAACGAGCGCATCGCGAGGCCCTCGCTAGGTGGTGCGGGAGGCCTCGCCGGCGCGCGGCCCGGCGGGCTTGGAGTTGTTCACCTTCACCACCCCGCCGTTCTGCAGATCCTTCGAGATCGCGCGGTAGCTGCCCGAGACGACCTCGTCGCCCTCCTTCAGGCCGTCCACGATCTCGATCAAGTCCTCGCTCTGGATGCCGGTCTTCACCTGGTGCGCCACCGCCCGGCCGTCCTCGACGCAGAACACGACCTCGACGAAACCGTCCTTGTCGGGGTGGTAGCGCTTCTCGGCCTCGGCGCGCTTCTCGCCCTTGCGGACCAGCTGGTCGACGGTGCGCAGCGCCACGCTCTGCAGCGGTACCGCGAGCGCCTTCGGGTTCGTGTGCGTGACGATGTCCGCCGTGGTGGTCATGCCGGGTCGCAGCGTGCGCGGCGGGTCGGCGATCGCGATGCGGATCTCGAACTCGGTCTTCTGGTCCTGCGTGCCCGCGCCCGAGCCGTTGGCGCTGCTGCCGATCTCGTGGACGCTGCCGCTCAGCGGCTTTCCGAGCAGCGCGTCGGCCTGGATCTCGGCCGGCTGGCCGGTGTGGATCGAGACGATGTCGTTCTCGTCGACGTCCACGCGCGCCTCCATCTCGGACAGGTCGGCGATCACGAGGATGACGTCGGCCTGGAACTGCGAGCCCAGCGCGATCTCGCCCTCTTCCTTGTTCAGCTCGCTCACGGTGCCCGACATGGGCGCGTAGATCGTGGTCTTGGACAGGTCGTCCTTCGCCTGCTTGAGCGTCGCGCGCGCCTGGGCGACCTGCTCCTGCGCGGACTCGTAGCGGGCCGACTCGACCTGCCACGCGGTCTGCTTGGCGTCGTGCTCGGACGGCGAGGTCAGCTCGCGGGCGAGCAGCTCCTGCGAGCGCTCGAACTCCTTGCGGGCCTGCTCCATGTTCTGCTTCACGAGCGTGGCGTTCGCCTGCGCCGAGCGCACGTTCGCCTCGGCGCTCTCGACGGCCGCCAGGTAGCGTTCGCGGTCGAGCCCCACGAGGAACGTGCCCTTCTCGACCCACTGGCCCTCGCGCACGGCGATCTTCTTGATCTTGGCGCTGACGTCGGCGCTGATCTTGATCTGGGTCCGGGGCTGGATGCGGCCGGTGGCGTTGACCTTCTGGACGATCTCCTGGCGCGAGGCCTTCGCCGTCTGGACCTCGGTCGACTTCTCGCCGCGGCCGCGTGCGGCCAGGCCCAGCGCCACCAGGGACACCGCAGCGAGCGCGGCGCCGATCCACAGTACTCGTCGTTTCATCGTCCCTCGCCTCCGTCCTCGGAGAATTCGTTCGGCGCCCGGGGCCCCGGGCGCCCGCCGTCACCCGAGTACGGACGGGAGGTTGAATGGGTTACGTCGGCCGGCCACCCGGCGACGGACGGGCGCGGAACCCGGGCGGACGAGCGGCGCTCGTCGCCGCGGATTCCGTGCGAACGCGCTCGCCCGAGGCTGCCGCGGGCCGCGGCGGGACCGTCACCGGGCTTCGCGCAAGTACGCTTCCTTGCCCTCCTGGAAGGCCTCGCCGATCCGCCGGGCCTGGTCGTTTGCGACCGCCTTCGCCCGTTCGGCGCCCTGCCGGAGCGCCCCTTCCACGTCGTCCACGGCCGAACGGACCGCGTCCTTCGTGTGCTCGACGCCTTCGCGCGAGCGATCCAGCGCCCTCCCGCCCAGTTCGCCAAGGCGGCGACGGCTCTCCTCGCCGGAGGCCGGTGCCAGCAGCACGCCGGCGACCGCCCCGGCCACGAAGCCCACGCCGAGCGCGAGCAGCATGTCGGTGTTCCGGATCTCACTCATGGGCCATGCCTCCTTCTCCCGTCACCGGGTGTGGGGTTCCCCCGGCCCTCGCGGGCCGGTGTCCGTTGCGGGCGCCGCGGCCCTCGCGCTCGGACGCGCCGAGCCAGCTCGCGACCCCCGTCTTCGTCGCGGAGGCGAGCGCGGACAGGATCCGCACCGGCCCCTCCAGGTTGTCGAGCAGCACGCCGGCCAGTCCGGCCACCCGCCGCTCCACTTGCCGTGCGTCGTGCGCCACCTCCTCGAGGTCGGCCGTCATGCGGTTCAGCCGCACGAGGGTGATCCGCGCGCGCCTCAGCACCGTGTCGGCTCGTTCCAGCACCGGCAGGAGTCGCACGAGCGCGACCACCATCGAACTCGCCACGACCGTGCCCGCGATCGCGAGCACCACCAGGCTCCACTGCGCTGCCAGCACCATGGCCCCTCCTTTCACGTTGCGCCGCGGGTCGGCTCACCGGCGATCGGAGGCCGCTCCGCGGACGGCCGCGTTCCTCTTCTAATAGCCGCGGCCGCCGTGCATCCACAGGTCGAAGCCCAGGCGGACGCCGAAGCCGCTGCCGGAGGGCGTCAGCACGACGCCGCCGTCCTCCCCCTTGGTGACGTAGTCCCACCGCAGCTCGCCGCGCAGGTCGCCCGCGCCACCCGGCAGCATGCGCCGCAATCCGACGCCGGCGCCGAACGTGGCGCTCGTCGCGCCCGCCCGGGCGTCGCCGACCTGGTGCGACGCGTAGAGGAACCCGAGCCCGCCGTTCACGTAGGGCGAGATTCCCTCGCCCGTGCCCAGGTTGAGCTGGTAGTTGCCCGTGACGCCCAGCGACGTGCTGCGGAAGCCCGACGCGGTGGCCACATTGAGCCCCGTGTCGAAGAACACCTCGCGGTGCGGACTCGCGCCCCGCAGGCCGATGCGCAGGCGGCGCTGCAGCGACACGACGGTTCCGGGCAGCGACAGGTAGGTGACGTTGTCGGCGTTCCGCACGACGAGCGCGCTCAGCCCCAGGTTCGAGCCGACGCTCCAGTCGCGCGCGGCGTCCGCGCGGGTGACGGTGATCACCAGCAGGCCCGCGGCGAGGACACCGAGAACGCCCATGCTCGGATGGATGCGCATGAGATTTCCTCCCGGGTCGAAGTTCGTGTTGTCCCCGGCCCGTGCGGCCGGGGCGCCTCGAAGCCCAACCTAGCCCATGCGCACGCCGATCCGGCCGGAACGGCTGTCACTTTTGCGCGCTCGCGACGACTGTCAGGTTCGCGGAAACAATCCCGCGCGATCCGCCGCGCTGGCATGCACGGAACGCGGCGCGAACGCGCGTCAGTCGCCGCGCATCTCCGGTCGTCCCCTCGCGCCGGCGAGCGAGCGTGCCGTGTGGACGAGCGCGACGTGCGAGAACGCCTGCGGGAAGTTGCCGAGCTGGCGCTTCGCCACCGGGTCGTACTCCTCGGCGAGCAGCCCCACGTCATTGCGCACTTCGAGAAGCCGGTCGAACAACTCGCGCGCCCGGCCGCGGTGCCCCTGGCGCGCGAGCACGTCCGCGAGCCAGAAGCTGCAGGGCAGGAACGCACCCTCGCCGCCCGACAGGCCGTCCACGCCGCTGCCGGTCTCGTAGCGCATCACGAAGCCGTCCACGACCAGCTCGCGCTGGATCGCCTCGACGGTGCCGAGCACGCGCGGATCGTCCGCGGGCAGGAACCCGACGAGCGGTATCAGCAGCACCGCGGCGTCCAGGTGCGGTGAACCGAACGACTGGACGAACGCGTTTCGCTCGGTGTCGAAGCCACGCTCGCACACGGTGCGGTGGATGCGGTCGCGCGTGGCGCGCCACTCCTCGAGCGGACCCGGCAGGCCGAAACGCTCGACCGTGCGCACCGCCCGGTCGAACGCGACCCACGCCATGACCGCCGAGTGCGTGAAGTGTCGCGGCTCGCCGCGGATCTCCCAGATACCCGAGTCGGGCTGCTTCCACGCCTCCTCGAGGTGCTCGACCAGCAGGCGCTGGACGTCCCACGCGTGGTCGGTCGGCGCGAGGCCGTGCTGGCGGGCGGACGAGAGCGCGTCCATCAGCTCGCCGTACACGTCGAGCTGCAGCTGCCCGTGCGCGGCGTTGCCGATCCGCACGGGCCGGCTGCCCGCGAAGCCGGCCAGCCACGGCAACTCGCGCTCGGGTGCGTCGCGCTCGCCGGCGAGCCCGTACAGGATCTGCATCTTCGACGCCTCCCCCGCGACCGCGCGCAGCAGCCATTCGCGCCACGCCGCGGCCTCCTGGCGGCGGCCGGACTGCAGCAGGCAGTCGAGGACGAACGTGGCGTCGCGCAACCACGTGAAGCGGTAGTCCCAGTTGCGGCCGCCGCCGATCCGCTCGGGCAGCGACGTCGTCGGCGCGGCCACGATCGCGCCGGTCGGGCCGTAGGTGAGCGCCTTGAGCGTCACGAGCGAACGCATCACCGCGTCGCGATCGACCTCGGTCCCCGCGTCGGTGCCGTCGGCCCAGCGGCGCCACCACGCCTCGGTCCGCCCGAGCAGAGCGGCGGCGTCCTCGGGCGCCGGCTCGGCGAGGTGCGACGGGCTCCAGGTGAGCACGAACGGCACGGTCTCGCCCGCCCGCACCGTGAAGCGTGCGTGCGTCGAGAGACCGCGGCCCTCGAGCGCCACGGGCGCGCGCAGGTGGACGACGTCCGGCCCCGCGAGCGCCCGGACGCCGTCGGCGAGTCGGGTGACCCACGGCACCGTGCGCCCGTAGCCGAAGCGAAACGTGACGTCGGCTTCGAGCTCGACCGCGCCCGCGTCGCCGCGCGCCAGGCGCACGAGGTGGACGGGCCGGCCCGGCTCGCCGGGCGGCATGAAGTCCACGATCGTGGCGCATCCGTCCGCGGACTCGAACGTGCTCTCGAGCACCAGCGTGTCGCCGCGGTAGCGGCGGCGCGACGCCCTCGCACCGCCGGCGGGGCCGATCCGGAAGCGCCCGTTCCCGTCGTCGCCCAGCAGGCGCGCGAAGGCGGCCGGCGAATCGAAGCGCGGCAGGCACAGCCAGTCGACCGAGCCGTCGCGGCCGACCAGCGCCGCCGTGCCGGTGTCGCCGACCAGTGCGTAGTCCTCGATGCGCCGGGCCGTGGGCCCGGAGGTGCCGTCGTTCCCCGCGTGCTCGTGTGCCATGCGCACTCCCATCCGCGCTCCGGCCGGGCGACACGGCGTCACGCCGCCGGGCACGAAGGGTCCGATGCGCCCGGCCCGCCGGCGGTCCGGAGCGACACGAAGGGTGCTGGGCTTGCGCCTCGGGAGCCGCACGCGCATGGTGCGGGCGGGCCCGCCCGCGGCGCCCACCCGAACGACGATGAGTCCCGACCCGAAAACTCCCCCGGCACCCGAGCCCCCGCACAAGTGGGTGATCACGGGCACGGTCCTGCTCGGCACGATCATGGCCGTGCTGGATTCGAGCGTGGTCAACGTGGCGCTGCCGCCGATGCGCGGCAGTTTCGGCGCCACGGTCGAGGAGATCACCTGGGTCGTCACCGGCTACATCCTCGCGACCGTGATCATCATGCCGCTCATCGCGCTGCTCAGCGCGCGGTTCGGGCGGCGCAACTTCTACCTCGCGAACATCCTGCTCTTCACCATCGCGTCCATGGCGTGCGGGCTCTCGCGCTCGCTGCCCGAGATGGTGCTGTTCCGCGTGGTGCAGGGCGCCGGCGGCGGCGTGCTCATGACCGTGTCGCAGGCCATCCTGCGCGAGACGTTCCCGCCCGCCGAGCAGGGCCTGGCGATGGGCATCTACGGCATGGGCGTCGTGCTCGCGCCCGCGTTCGGCCCGACGCTCGGCGGCTGGCTCACCGACCAGTACTCGTGGCCGTGGGTGTTCTTCATCAACGTGCCGATCGGCGCGATCAACCTGGCGCTCGCCGCGCGCTACATCCACGATCCGCCCTACCTCGAGCGCGCGAAGCGCTCGCTCGACTGGGTCGGGCTGGCCGCGATGGTCGCCGGGCTCGGGGCGCTGCAGCTGCTGCTCGAGAAGGGCCAGTCCAGGGACTGGTTCCAGTCCGGCTTCATCAACACGCTCGCCGTGATCGCCGTGGTCGGCCTCGCCGTGTTCGTGTGGCGCGAACTGCACACGACCTCGCCGGCCGTGAACCTGAGGCTCATGCGCAACGTGTCGTTCGCCTCGGCCACCGCCATCGGCGGCGTGCTGGGCATGGGGCTCTACGGCACGCTGTTCCTGCTGCCGCTCTTCCTGCAGAACCTGCTCGGCTTCTCGGCCATGGTGTCGGGCATCGCGCTCATGCCGCGCAGCCTCGCCATGGCCGTCTGCATGCCGGTGGCCGGGCGGCTCTACAACCGCCTCGGCCCGCGCCTCATGGTGGGCGCCGGGCTGGCGGTGAGCGCGTACTCGTTCGTGGACCTCGGCCGGCTGACGACGCAGGTGGGCGTGGCCGACCTCGTCGTGCCGCAGCTCTGGCAGGGGGTGGGCTTCAGCCTGATCTTCGTCGCGCTCAGCACCGCCGCGCTCTCGGAGATCCGCCGGGCCGACATGACCGCGGCGGCGGGCCTGTACAACGTGGTGCGCCAGGTCTTCGGCAGCGTCGGCGTGGCCGTCTCGGCGACGATGCTCACCAGCTCGACCGTGCGCTACCACGCGCTGCTCTCGGAGCACGTCACGCGTTTCGATCCGCAGGCGACCGGCTGGCTCGCAGGCGTGGCGCGTTCGCTCGGCCAGCGCGAGGGACTCTCCGCGGGCCCGGCCATGCAGCGGGCGCTCGAGCTGCTGAACCTGCGCGTGCTCCGCCAGGCCGCCGTGCTCGCCTACAACCACGCGTTCGTGCTCGTGGCCGGGTTGTTCGTGCTCTCCGTGCCGCTCGTCCTGCTGCTCAAGGCGAAGAGCCACGGCGCCGCGGGCGCGAACGAAGTCGCGTTCGAGTAGCGCCTCCCCCCCGCGGCGGCACGGGTGCCGGGAACGCGCGGCCCGAGTTGACCTCGCCTGTACAGCCCCGGCCCTCGCGCGTGTGCTACCAGTCGGTCGAGGCCGCGCTCGACCACGGAACCGCGCGAGCGGTTCACCACCCGAGACCCTTCCACGCCCGGGGAGGTGCGCGATGCAGGTCCGCGAACTCATGACGGCCGACGTCCACACGTGCGGCCCCGACACCGATCTCGCCACGGTCGGCATGCAGATGTGGAGCGGCGACTGCGGTGCGATTCCGGTGACGGATCCCGAGAACGGCCGCCTGGTCGGCATGATCACCGATCGCGACATCGCCATGACCGTCACGCTGCGCCGGCTGCCGCCCGACGCCATCCGCGTACGCGACGCGCTGAACGGCGACGCCACGGTTTCGATCGCGCCCGACGCCGAGGTGGCCGAGGCCCTCGCCGTGATGGCCACGGCGCGCGTGCGGCGGCTGCCGGTCACGAACGGCGACGGCCAGGTGGCCGGCATCCTGTCGCTCAACGACCTCGTGCTGGGCGCGCCGGAGGCGCGTTCGCGTGCGCGCGGCGCCCTGCACGCCGACGAGGTGTTGCGCACGCTGCGCGCGGTGAGCGAGCACCGGCCCGGTGGTGCGAAGCCGTCCGAGATGGCGGCGGGGCCCGACGGCGCTCCGGCGCATCCCGGCGCACGCGGCCTGCTCGAGGTACCCGGCCTCGCTCCCGCCGTCGCGCACAAGCTCGAAGGCCAGGGCGTGCGCTCGCTCGCCGAGCTGGCGGCGCTCGAATACACGGTGGACCGGCGCCGCCACATCGCCGAGCGCATCGGCCTCACGCCCGCCGCCGCGAAGCGATTCGCCGGCCTGGCGGGCATCCTGCGCCTCGACGGCATGACGGAGCGGCACGCGCGCGTGCTCTTCGAGGCGGGCATCGACTCGTTCGAGAAGTTGCGTGGCGAGAAGAAGGACCGCCTCACGACCCTGCTCGGCGAGGTGGACCCGGATCCCGACGCACTGCTCGCGCGCTGGATCGGCGCGGGCCGGCTGGAGAGCGCCCCCGCACGGCGCTGAGGCGACGCGACCGAGGCGTCGTCCCCTTCCGCGGGGGGCCGGTGTCCGGCCGCCCGCGGTCGTTATTCGTTTGGCGATCGCGCATGCGGGCCGGACAATGCCCGTGCCGCCGCGATCGAGCGGCCAGTCTCACCACGGCCGCCGCGGCGCGCTCCGTCGATTCGAAGGTGCTCCATCCCACTTCTCGAACCGGAGGTCGTCATGCGCCACCGCTGGCTCCCGTACGCGCTCGCCTGCCTCGCCGTGCTCACGCTCCCGCCGGGGTCAGCCTCGGCCGAACCCAACGGAGGCGCGCTGGTCGCGCTCGACGCCCTGGGCGTGCGCGTGCCGTTCTGCGTCGTCCCCCAACCCGACTCGGGAGCGCTCGTCCTCTTCCAGGACACGCGACACAGCGCGACCGAGGTCTACGTCCAGCGCCTGGATCACCGCGGGCGTCCACTGCTCGGGCCCGGCGGCGCCCTGGTCTGGACGGGACTCGCGAGCGAGTACATCGACAGCTTCGTCCCCGATGGCGCGGGCGGCTGCATCTTCGCGTGGAGCCAGAATCGCGGCGCCACCGGCAGGGACGTGCTCGTGCAGCGCGTCCTCGCCGACGGATCGCTCGCCTACCCGGCGGCCGGGCTCGTCGTCTGCAGCGCGGTCCTCGACCAGAAACTGCCACAGCTCGTCGCCGGTCCGTCCGGCAGCTACTACGTCGTCTGGAACGACGGCCGGGCGGGTGTCTCGGGGGAGAGCGACGTCTACGCGCAACGCATGAGCCTCGCCGGCGCTCCGCAGTGGGTCGCGAACGGGGTGCTGCTGAACGGCGCGGCCTTCCGCCCGAACTCGGGCGCTTATCCCACCGCCGCGAACGACCTGCTGGGCGGCCTGCTCGTCGTGTGGCACCCGACCACCGCCGGCGGTCTGCGGGCCCAGCGCACGTTGAGCGCCGGCACGCTCGTCTTCGGCGCGTCGGGCGTCGCGCTCGCCGATCCCTCCGACTACAGCGCGGACATCGCCCCCGACGGGGCGGGGGGGCTCTGGGCCGCGACCGTGCGCTACGCCTCCGGTTCGTACATCCCTTATGGCCATCACCTCACGGCGGCAGGCGCTTCGACCTTCCCGCCCGCGGGCGTGGCCCTGCACGGCTCGAACACGAGCAGCTTCAACTGCCGGCCCGTTCGCAACGCCACCGGCGGGTGCTTCTTCTTCATCCGGGCGTACTCGACCACTCCCACGTCCTCCACGCTCGACCGGCAGGAGATCGACTCCGGCGGGAACGTCCTGCGGGGCCCGAACGGCGAGAACCTCGTCTACGGCGACTACGACTACTACCTGACCGACACGGGTCCCAGCGTCCTGCTGGTGACCGACGCGTACACCTTCAACGGCGAGCGCCTGCAACGCCTGCAGCGCTTCGGCTTCGACGGCACCCCGACCTACCCCGGCAACGGCATCGCGCTCGGTCGCGGCGAGCCGAGCGTGCACGAGTATTCCGGAACCACGGCGGAGACCAACACCGGCCTCGTCCTCGAAGCGCATGCCGACGGTCGCTACAGCACGCCCCAGAATCCGGAGAACTACCAGGTGTTCGCGCACCAGTTCGACCTCTCGGGCAATCCCCTCTGGGACGACGGCGAGACTCCCGTGCTCGCCGCGGCAGTGGATTCCCCGAACGACCAGGGCGGATCGGTGCACGTCGACTGGGACGCCGGGGCGGGCGATCTGCCGGCCACCCGCGCGGTGACCGGCTACCGCGGCTGGCGCGCGCTCGGCACGACGGCACCCGCGGCGATTCGCGCACGGCTCGCCGCCGCGCCCGCGACGGCCGACGCGCCGTTCGCGTCCGGCGGCCGCACCTGGCTGCTGCACGCGAACCTGTACTGGCAGGCGGTCGCGACGGCGCCCGCCGCGCAGCTGGGCTCGTACTCGCTCACGCTGCCCACGGGCCAGGACTCGAGCGCGTCCGTGAGCGCGGACGAGTCGTTCATGATCGAGGCCGTCGACGATTCGCTCCACCACTGGTGGTCCGGAGCGCTCGT
>CAZIXL010000053.1:0-10350 GCA_964542885.1 uncultured bacterium | reverse complement strand
GGCCGCGCCGGCGGCGGACGGGCCCGAGACGCGCCAGCCGCTGCGCGGCCTGCGGCGCAAGATCGCCGAGCACATGCGCCGCTCGCTGTCGACGGCGGCGCAGTTCACGTTCGTCGCCGAGTGCGACTTCACCGAGGTCGTGAAGCACCGGGCCTCGGTGAAGGCGAAGGCCGAGGCGGCGGGCGTGCGGCTCACCTACCTCGCGTACGTCTTCCGCGCGCTGCCCGCGGTGCTGAAGGACTTCCCGCTCCTCAACGCCTCGCTCGACGACGAGCGGCACGAGATCGTGCTCAAGGGCTACTGGCACCTGGGCCTCGCGACCAACACCGACGACGGCTTGACGGTGCCGATCCTGCACGACGCCGACCGCCTGGGCCTGTTCGCGCTGGCGCGCGAGATCGAGCGGCTGTCCACGGCCGCGCGCGAGCACAAGCTGAAGCTCGAGGAGCTGCAGGGCGGCACGTTCACCGTGACGAGCACGGGCACGAAGGGCGGCGTGCTGGCCACGCCGATCCTCCACCACCCGCAGGTCGCGATCCTCGGCGTGCACGCGATCGGGCGAAAGCCCGCGGTCGTGGACGAGCAGATCGTGATCCGCGACCTGGGCAACCTGTCGCTGTCGCTCGACCACCGCGTGGTCGACGGCGCGGTGGGCGCCGACTTCCTCTACGCGCTGGTCGAGCGGCTCCAGTCGCCCGCGGCCTGGCTCACGGAAGGAGACGTGCGGTGATCGACGAAACCCTGCGCCGCGTGCTGGACGACGACGGCAAGCTCGTCGGCACGGCCCCGGACGTGCCTGGCGACGACCTGCGCGCGATGTACCGCCACATGCTGCTGCTGCGCACGCTGGACCAGCGCATGCTGTCGCTGCAGCGCCAGGGCCGCATCGGCTTCTACGGCCTCACGACCGGCCAGGAGGCGAGCGTCACGGGTTCGGCCTATCCGCTGAAGCCGGGCGACTGGATCTTCCCCGCGCTGCGCGAGACGGGCGTCTCGATGTGGCGCGGCACGACGGTCAAGGAGATCGTCTGCCAGCTGATCGGCAACGCGGCCGACGTGCTGATCGGCCGCCAGATGCCGATGCACTTCAGCGACCGGCGCGTGAACTCGGTGGCCTGGTCGAGCGTGATCGGCACGCAGCTCGTGCATGCGATGGGCGCGGCGTGGGCCGCGAAGATCCGCGGCACGAGCGACGTGATGGTGGGCTACATCGGCGACGGCGGCACGTCGTCGTCGGACTTCCACGCGGCGATGAACTTCGCGGCCGTGAAGCAGGTGCCGGTCGTCTTCTTCTGCCAGAACAACCAGTGGGCGATCTCGGTGCCGATCACGGCGCAGACCGCGTCGAGCAGCATCGCCATCAAGGCGGCGGCGTACGGCATGCCGGGCGTGCGCGTGGACGGCAACGACCTGCTGGCGGTGATCGCGGCCATGCGCGAGGCCGTCGACCGCGCGCGCTCCGGCGGCGGGCCGACGTTCGTCGAGTCGCTCACGTTCCGCATGGGCGGCCATTCCTCGAGCGACGACCCGACGCGCTACCGCGACGCGGAGCTGGTGAAGGCGTGGGAGAAGCGCGACCCGATCGCGCGGCTGGGCGCACACCTGCGCGCGCAGGGCCTGCTCACCGACGCCGACGTCGAGGCGTGGACGACGGAGCTGAACGACACGATCTCGAAGGCGGTGACCGAGGCCGAGGCCGCGGGCCCGCCGGCGCTCGAAACGATCTTCACCGACGTCTACGCGAAGCTGCCGCCGCACCTCGAGGAGCAGATGAAGTACGCGCTGGCCCTGGGCCACGGCACCCGGTTCGAGGGCGCGTTCCCGCTTTAGGTCCGGCCGCGCCCCGCCCGGCGAACTCGCGTCGCGCGCAAGGCGCGGCGCGCGTGGCGGCGCGTCCTGCTCCGCCCCGCTGCGTCCAGGCGCCGCCCCGCCCTCGTGGCATCGCGGCACGCGGGCGCCCGGACCCGGAAACGAGAAGGCGCCCCGGGAGCTTCCCCCCTGAGGGCGCCGGCACGGACCGCGGTCCGTACGTTCTCGTCTGTCGCTTCGCTCAGTGCTTCGGCAGCTTGAGCTTCTGGCCGGTCTTCACCTGGGCGCGGACCATGTTGTTCTCCATCATGATCGCGGCCGCGCTCGTGCCCCACTTCTTCGCGATGCTCTCGAGTGTCTCGCCCTTCTCGACCGTCACCTCGGCCGGGCGTTCCACCTCGGGCTTGGGGGCCGGGCGGACGACCACCACCTGCGGCGCGGGCGTCGCGGCCACCTTCGCGATGGGCGGCGTGAGTGGCGGCGCGGCGGCGTCGGCGACCGGGGCCGCCTTCGCGGGCTTCGGCGCCTTCTCGGCCTTCGCGGGCTTCTCGTGTTTCGCGGCCTTCACCGGCGTGCTCGGCGCGGCTTCGGCGGGCGCGACGGCGACGGGCGCTTCGGCGGAAGGCGCGGGCGTCTCGTCCGCCTTCGCGGGCGAGGCCGGCTCGACCGCGGGAGCGACGGTCACGGCCACGGGCTCGGCGGGCGCCTTCGCGGCGGGCGCGGAGGCAACGGGCGCCGGCTCGGGCGCAAGCCTGGGCTGCGCGAGCTTGGGCACCTTCACGGACCTGGTCGGCGCGAGCTTCGGGGCCGCGGGCTCGGACGTGCGCGCGGTGGCGTTCGCGCCCGTGTCCTCGGGCGAAACGGTCACGCTGGGCGCGGCCACCGGCTCGGCGGCGGCCACCGGCTCCGTCTTCGCGGGCTCGGCCTTCGCCGGCTCGCTCTTCGCGGGTTCGCTCTTCGCGACGACCGCCGGCTTCGCGGCGCGCGCCGCCTTCTCGGCAGCGGGCGCGACGGCGACCGGCTCCGCCGGGGCGCCGCCCTGCGCCTCGCCCATGGCACCCATGCCGCGCTGGTGGAAGAACGACGGGTGGAACGTGAGGCCGAAGCGGTGCTCGCCCTGCGACTGGCTCGCGCCCGCGAGGAACGCGTAGTCGAACCACAGGCCGTTCATGCCGGTGCCGAAGCCGAACGTCGGGCCGCCGAGCGTTTCCGCGCCGCTCGCGCCCAGCTCCATGCGGTAGCCGGCGCGCAGCGCGACGCGCTCCTGCCAGGTCCACTCGCCGCCGAAGCGGACGTCGTTGTAGTAGGCGTGCGGGAAGTTCGCGTCGAGCGCGAAGCGCAGGCCGCGTGTCGCGTCGCTCCACGAGGCGCCGAAACCGTACACGCCGGGCAGGTCGTACTTGCCCGAGTCGTACGACATCTTGCCGCCGATGTTGCGCGCGGCGGCGCCGAAGCCGAACGCGCCGTGGCGCGCCTGCAGCCCCAGGTCCATGCCGAAACCGGAGCCGGACGCCGAGCCCAGGCTCTCGTTCAGGTAGTGGATGCGCGCGCCCGCGGTGACGTCGGGCGTGAAGGGCCGCGCGACGGCCAGGCCGAGCGCGAGGTTCGAGACGTTGAACGAGCCCGTGGGCGCGCCGAAGGCGTCACGGCCGTCGAACGTGCCGTCGTTCTGGTAGAGCGCGCTGGCCGCCCAGCGGGTCTCGCTGCGGCCCAGGCGGCCGCTGGCGGCGACCCAGTCCTGGGAGACGTCCAGGGCGAGCGAGGCGTGCGAGAGCGCGTACTGCGACGAGCTGAGGAAGCCGAGCGTCGCGGGATTCCACGCGGCCGCGTTCAGGTCCTTGCCGCCGCCGAGCGTCGCGCCGCCCATCGACAGGATGCCCGCGCCCGTCCCGACCGAGAGGAAGTTCCCCGCGGTCGTTCCGGCGTTCTCGATCCCGGCGTGCGCGAGCCCCGTCGTGAGGACCAGCGCGAGAACGGTCAGTCGGGTGCGAAGCATGGTGATCTCCATTTCCTGCCATCGGCGTCGTCGCCGTCCGAGACTTCAGAGCCCGCCGGGCAGCAGCAGCCTTTGTGCCGGAGCGACGGAACCTGCCCGATTCGCCGCAAATGCCTTGCGGAGCGTGCTCCCCGGCGCGCCGCGCGGCCGCGCACCCCGCCCGCCGGCCCGGGCGGGGCCGGATTCCGCAATGCCGCCGGCCGGAAAGCGACCGCTTTGCACGACGCACGATCCGCCACCGCGGGCCGGGAAACACGGACGCCCGGCGCGTGCGGCTCGCCGGGCGTCGCGGGGACCTGGCCGTCCCGTCGAAGCGTCGCTCAGGGCGTGCGCACGAGCTTGACCTGCTCGCTCGCGCCGCCCGCCTGCAGCCAGGCGCGATACACGCCGGGCGCGCACGTGCGGTTGCCCTCGTTGCGCCCGTCCCACGTCACCAGGTTCGTACCGGGCGAGAGGCCCTCGAGCACGAGCGTGCGCACGCGCTCGCCGGCGGCGTTCAGGATGTCGACGCGGCCCGACCAGGGCCCCGTGGCCGGGACGTCGACGGGCAGCGTGACCTGGCCCGCGAGCGGGCTCGGGTTCGGGTAGGCGGGCTGCAGGCGCATCGCCGTCACGCCCGCCGCCACGAGCCAGACCTGCACGGCGCCGCTGCGCGCGCTCTCGTTGTCGCTCGCGTCCACCGCGGTCACCGCGTACCAGAGCGAGGCGCTGTCGGGCGCGGAGCCGTCCACGTACTCGAGGCCGGTGAGCATCGTGCCGTCGAGCCGCGTCCACGGGCCCGACGAGGCGGGCGCACGGTAGACGTGGTAGCCGGCCAGGTCGGCTTCGGTGTTCGGGCTCCACTGCACGCGCACGCCGCCCGACTGCGTGTTGCCGGCGACGCCGGTGGGCGCGGCGGGCGGCGCGGTGTCGAGCAGGCGGTCGACGCGCACGACGTTCGAGAGCGCCGAGGCGTTGCCGGACTCGTCGACCACGCGCACCGCGAACCACAGGTCGACCGAGCGGTTCAGGCCGTTGATCGTGCACGTCTGCGCCGTGCCGGGGGCCGCGGGCGTCGGGACGCCCGAGCCGACCAGCGTCGCGCCGGAGAAGTTGCCGGCGGTGATCGCCGAGGTGGACCAGCGGACTTCGTAGTGGTGCGCCACGCCGGTCAGGCTGTCGTCGCCGCTCGCGGCCCACGCGAGCGTGACGCTCGAGGCCGTCGTCGCGCTCGCGTTCACCACCAGCGCCGCGGGGCGCGTCACGTCGCCGGCCGACGTGAGGAAGTTCACCACGTTCGAGATCGCCGACCAGTTGCCACGCTCGTCCGCCGTGCGGATCGCGACCCAGTACTGGGTGGACGTCTGCAGGCCGGAGAGGAACATGCTCTGCGCGGTGCCGGCCACGAGCGGCGCGGGCGCCCCGGACGCGAGCGTCGCCGAGCCGAAGTTGCCGGCGTCGATCGGCGAGGTGGAGTAGCGCACCTCGTACTGCGCGGCGGTGCCCACGTTGCCGTCGTCACCGGGAGAGGTCCACGACAGCGTGACCGCGGTCGTGCCCTGCGCGAACGCGCACGGCGCGGGCGCGAGGACGGCGAGCGCCGCGAGCGTGGCGAGCATCGCGAGTGGACGACGGTGCATGAGCATCTCCCTGATGAGCGCCGCCGAGGGCGAGCCGGCGCGACCTGCCGGGGTTGTCGGGTCGCGGCGCGCCGGCCGGGAGCGGAACGCTCCGGGGGCCGGGCGGCGAGACCGCGTCCGCCGCAGCAGCTTGCGTGCCCGCGGACCCCGGGGCGCGAGGCTCTTTCGCAAGTGCCCGTCGACGCGCACTCTGGCGGTCGGGAGCACACGCGGCCGCGGGCCGGGTCGCCCGCCCGGGCATGGCATTCCGCAACGGGACTTGCGGGCTGCTCGGGAGAATCGCGCGAAAGTCGACCGGTGGCCGCTCAGTCGCGGCCGGACTTCCCCGTCGACGCGGCAGGAGCTGCCGGGGCCGGCACCGCCGCGCTCGCGAGGCGCCTCAGGTCGAGGCCCATGCGGTGCACGGTCTCGCCGTCGGGCGCGGCGACCATCCCGTAGTCGAACCACACCGCGCCGACGCCGGCGCCGAGCCCGAATGCCGGCCCGTTGAGGGGTTCGTCGCCCGGCGCGCCGAGTTCGCGGCGGTAGCCCGCGCGCAGGGCGAGGCGATCGTGCCAGCGCCACTCGGCGCCGGCGCGGACGCTGCGGTAGTAGTCCGCCGGCGCGGCCACGTCGAGCACCAGGCGCAGGCCGCTCGCGGCGTGCTCGAGTGCCACGCCCGCGCCGAGGCTGGCCGGCATGCGCCAGCGCTGGCCGCCCCAGTTCATGCCGCCGCCGAAGTCCTGCATCGAGAGGCCGGCGCTCAGCGCGCCCGCGTGCGCCTGCAGCCCGGCGTCGAACGCCAGTCCGACGCCGCCGCTCTCGCCGATGCGTTCCGCGACCCAGCGCATCGCCCCGCCGGCCACCAGCCACGGCGCGAGCGGGCGCGCGAGCTGGAACGACAGCGCCCAGCTGCGCGCATCGGTCGACCCGAGCGGCTGGTTGAACGCGTCGCGCTGGTCGATCGTGCCCTCGTCGCGCAGCACACCGGAGACGCCCCAGCGCAGGTTCCCGCCCATGCGGCCGCCGAACGCGGCCCATTCGTGCGTCGCGCCGCCTGCGAGCGTGGCGTGCGCGAACGCGAAGCGACCCGACTCGAGGCTCGCGAGCGCGGCCGGGTTGCTCGCGGCCGACTGCAGGTCACCGCCGAGCGCGAACGTGGCGCCGCCGCGGCCCTCGACGGCGGGTCCGGGCGCCAGGGCGAGGAAGCTGCCGACGCGCGTGCCCGCGCTCTCGTCGGCGGCGTGCGCCACCGCGACGAGGGCGAGCGCGAGCCCTGCGGCGAGGAGGGCGGCGCGGTGCGAACGCCGGAGGCTCCGGCGGCGCGCGGTCACGGGACCCTCGCGACGACGAGCGTCTTCGTGGCGCCGGGCGCGACGAGCCGGGCGCGGTACACGCCGGGAGCGCACACCTGGCCCGCGTCGTTGCGGCCGTCCCACGCGAGTTCGTGAACGCCCTGCCCGGGCGTTCCGGCTTCGAGCCGGCGCACGCGGCGGCCGGCGCCGTCGAGCACGTCGACGTGCGCCTCGCCCCCGCCGGGCGACTCGAGCACGAAGCGCATGTCGGCGCCGACGTGCGCGGGGTTCGGGTAGGCGCTCGTCAGGTTCCAGGCCGTCGGGAGGCCGGGGAAGCCGGCCTGCAGCACGACCTGCAGCGCCGCCGAGCGCGCGCCCTCGCCGCCCGAGGCGTCGAACGCGCTGACCTGGTACCAGAGCGCGTCGACTCCGGCGGGAAGCTGGGTGTCGGTCCAGCTGGTGGCCGCGGCGCCGACGGAGGCGACCTGCGTGAACGGCCCGCTCGCCGCGCTCGCGCGGTAGACGCGATATCCCGCCAGGTCGGGCTCGCCGTTCGCGGCCCAGGCCACGCGCACCGCGGCGTTCCCGGCCACCTGCCCCGCGTTCACCGCGGTCGGGGTGGCGGGCGGCGACGCGTCGGGCGGCCAGTCGAAGCGCACGACGTTCGAGAGGTCGGACCAGTTGCCGACGTCGTCCATCGTCCGCATCGCGAGCCAGTACGTGGTGCCGCGCGTCAGCCCGCGGATCACGAACGACTGGTGCGTTCCGGCGGTGAGCGGATCGGGCATGCCGGGGACGATCAGCCCGGACTTGAAGTTCGCGACGGTGAGCGGCACGACCGACAGGCGCAGCTCGTAGAGCGCGGCCTTGCCGACGTTGCCGTCGTCGCCGGGGGCGGTCCACTGGACCACCAACGAGTCGGCGCCCTGCGCTCGAGAGAGCGCGGGCGCCAACAGGACGAGCAGCAGGATG
Source organism: uncultured bacterium (assembly GCA_964542885.1). Classification (GTDB taxonomy): domain Bacteria; phylum Eisenbacteria; class RBG-16-71-46; order RBG-16-71-46; family RBG-16-71-46; genus CAIXRL01. The sequence goes on along the minus strand of CAZIXL010000053.1, from coordinate 2,680 downwards.
AACGCGAAGATGCCGAGCGCGTCGCGGCGAACGAGCGTTGGCGAGTCGTCCCTGTCACGCGTGCGCCCGAAGTTCACTCGTTACCTGGCTCCCTCCCGGCGGGACACGACGGCCTCGCTGGACCAATTGAACCACGTCAGGCCCACCACGAGATTGGTGATGGCCGACGGCGGCTTCGTATCGGGTGTGGTCGCGGTGGCCACGTTGGAGAGCGCCGACGTGTTGCCGGCGTCGTCCGAGACCTTCGCGGCGAAGTAATAAGTAACCTGTCTCGACAGTCCCGTCACGGTGAACGTTTGGCCCGTGCCCGGCGCGGCGGGCGCGGGCTCCCCGGTGACGGTGTTCGCCGAGGCCCAGTTGGCCTCGGTGATCGGCGAGGTGGACCAGCGGATGTCGTACGACGTCGCGGTACCGGTGAGGCTGTCGTCGCCGACCGCCGTCCACGCGAGCGTGGCCGTCGTGTCCGTCGTGCCCGAGACGCTGAGCGCGAGCGCGGCCGGCCGGACGGCATCGGGCGCCGATGAAGTGGTACGTGAGACGATGTTCGAAATCGTCGCCCAGTTCGGCACTTCGTCGGCCGTCTTCATGGCGAAGTAGTAGGTCGTCGCCGGCGAGAGGCCGGAGACGACGACGCTCTGCTGCGTGCCGGAGGCCGCGGGCGTGGGCACGCCCGTCGTCCACCGCGGGACCGAGTTGAAGTTGGCCGCGGTGATCGGCGAGGTCGAGTACCGGATGTCGAACTGTGCAGCGGTACCGGTCAAACCGTCGTCCCCGGGAGTGGTCCAGGTGAGCGTGACGCTGTTCCACGCCTGCTGCGCGTGGGCGCCACCGGTCGAGCCGACGAGAGCGAGGAACACCAATACGAGACTACCCAGCCAACGCTTCGTCATGAGCGTTGCCTCCAGCCGAACCCACGCCCTAGAACCGTCTGAGGGGGCCTGGTTCATCCGCGCGAGCGAGTCCCAAGGTGCAGAGTGCGGTGGCCGGAGCGAGGAACGCCCTGCCGTGCTCTCCGGGACCGGACGATCGCAGCCACTGCGAGCCCGATACCGCGGCGCGGCGACAGCACGAAGCGTGCCCTGCATTCGACCTACAACCGACGACGGCGAACCGTTCCCGGAATGCTTGTGCCGTCTTGGACAAGCGGATTCCGGTGGAACGACCGCCAGCGAGCATCGTGGGGAGATGGAATGCAGACCGCACGAAAATCGTCCGCACGGTCCTCCCGGCTGCAACGTCGGGGCGACCTTCCCCGTCGTACCGCCGGGCCCCGGGAGATCGAGCACTGGGGCGGGCCCATCCCGGGAGCGGGTCCGCCGAAGGCGGACTCGCAATGGGCGGCACCCTGCCAGAGCGACACGCGCCCGGCAAGGAAATTCCGGCGCCGGGCCCCGAAAAGAACGTGGCTCCTGCCGATGGCAGGCTTCCGCGCGACGCCGGCATCGCACGGGCTTGGTGATTGACCGCCCGAAAGTCGGTCCCCTATGCTCTTTCGCGATACGCGAACACGGTCAGGCCCCGCCCGGCGATCACGCCGCCGAGCCCCCACTGGTCGGTCCGCCCTCCTGACCCGAGCCGCCATGGCTCGTTCGTTCAAGTCGTCACGCCCGAACGGCATGCAGCCGCGCGGGCGCGCGTCGAACCCGGGGTTCACTCACAGATCGTGACTGCGTCTCCCCTCGATCGGGACGACATCCTCCGCCGTGCCGTGGAACTCGGCGCGTCGGACCTGATCGTCACCACCGGCCAGCCGGTCATGATGCAGCGGGCGGGCGTGCTCGAGCCGCTGCCGGACACGCCCGTGCTGGGGCCGCTCGAGTCCCGCGCGTTCGGCGAGAGCTTCCTGAATCCGGCCTTGCACGAGCGTTTCACGCGCGACCTCGAGCTGGACACGCGGCACTTCCTGCCGGGCGTGGCCCACTTCCGGATCAACCTGTTCGTCCAGCGCGGTCACTGGGGCGCGGCGGTGCGGATCATTCCGCTGCGCATCCCGCTGCCCGCGGAGATCGGCCTGGCGCCGCACGTCGTCGACCGGCTGCTCAACACGTCGCGCGGGTTGCTGCTCGTGACCGGGCCGACCGGGGCGGGCAAGTCCACCACGATCGCGTCGCTGCTCGAGCACCTCAACGTGGCCGGCCCGCGCAAGCACATCGTCACGATCGAGGACCCGATCGAGTTCGTGTTCGAGCCGCGCCAGGCGGTGATCGACCAGCGCGAGGTCGGCGTGGACACCAAGACCTACGCGCGCGGCCTGCGGGGCGCGCTGCGGCAGATGCCGCACGTGATCTTCGTGGGCGAGATGCGCGACCTGACCAGCATGAGCATGGCGCTCAGCGCGGCCGAGACGGGCAACCTGGTCATCTCGACGATGGCCACGCAGTCGGCGGCGCAGACCGTGACGCGCATCGTGGATTCGTTCCCGCCACACCAGCAGCCGCAGATCCGCGCCCAGCTCGCGCTCACGCTGCGCGCGGTCGTCTCGCAGCTCCTGCTGCCGCGCCGTGACGGCAAGGGCCGCGTCGCCGCACGCGAGATCCTGTTCACGACGCAGGCGATCGCGAACCTGATCCGCGACGACAAGGTGCACCAGGTCCCGAACATGATCTCGACCGGGCTGCGCGACGACATGATCTCGATGGACGATTCGCTCGCCGAGCTCGTCGACCGCTCGCTCGTGGAC
>CAZIXL010000052.1:0-10389 GCA_964542885.1 uncultured bacterium | reverse complement strand
CTCGAGCGCCTCATCGCAGAGCAGCACGGCGGGCCGGTGCAGCACCGCCGCCAGGAACGAGGTCTTCTTGCGCATGCCGTGGGAGTAGCCGCTCACCGGGTCGTCCAGGCGCTCGTGCAGGTCGAGCCGGCGCGCCAGCGCGAACGCACGCTCCCGGGCGGCCGCGGGCGCGAGCCCGCGGACCGCGGCCCCGAGCGCGCGCAGCTCGGCGGCCGGCAGCGCCGCGGCGGCCGTCGGTTCTTCAGCCGCATAGCCGAGCCGCGCTCGCGGGGCGAGCGGCTGCTCCCACACGTCGTGGCCCGCGAGGCGCACGACGCCCGCGTCGGGCGGCTGCAGGCCGGCCGCGGTGCGCAGCAGCGTGCTCTTGCCCGCGCCGTTCGCGCCCAGCAGCCCGACGATCTCGCCCGGGCGCACCTCGAGCGAGACGCCGTCCAGCGCCACGCGGTCGCCGTAGGCGCGACGCAGGTCGCGAATCTCGATCATCGCGCCCACTCCGGCGCCCACCAGCGGCGCAGGCGCAGCGAGGCGTGCACGAGCCCCGCGAGCAGCACCGCCCAGCCGAGCAGTGGGATCATGAGGCTCGCGACGATCGCCGCGCCGAGCCAGGCGAGGTACACGGCTTCGGCGGCGTCGGCGCGCGGCACGAGCGTGAGCCCGTGGTGCAGGCCGAGGATCGCCACCGCACCGCCGGTGAGCGCCCACGCCGGCACCAGCGCGAGCCGCGCGGCGGGCGGCAGGCCGGTCGCGGCCGCGGCGTTGAGCACGCCGGTGGCGGCGAGCGCGAGCGCCATCGGCAGCGCGCGGGCGCGCCACGCGGCGCGCAGCCCGAGCGGCAGCGGGCGCTGCAGGTCCGCGGGCTCGGCGCACGCGCGGTGGATGGCCCACGCGCCGAGCGCGACGGCGGCGGGCAGGAAGAAGACGAACGCCTGCGCGCGCCGCAGCACGGGCTCGGCGCCGTCGAACCATGCGAGCAGGCCGGCCAGCACGAACACGGCCCCGGTCGCGAGCCGCGCCCGCGCGGGCGTGCCGCGCAACGTCGCGAGCGCGTCCACGCGCGCGAGGGCTCGCGCCGGGCCCTCTGCCCGCCAGGTCACGGTGCCGCGGCGGCGCCGGGCGCGCCTCCGGGGTTCGGCCACGAGCCACGTCGTCTCGCGCGGCAGCGCGCGCTCGGCGTCCCGTGCGGGCCGCACGCCGTGGCGCACGAGCGCCGCCGCCACCCCGGCCGCCAGCCGCCAGGCGAGCGCGAACGCGGCCGCGAGCAGCGCGAGGCGCCACGGTGCGAGCAGCCCGGCGCCGGCCAGCAGCGCGGCCGCCGCGAACGGCAGCCCGAGCATCGCGAGCAGCCGCGCCTCGGCCGCGAGGTGCGCGCCGACGAGCGCCGGTGGCACCGGCAGCGCCAGCCATTCGGGGCCGGGCCGGCGCCGCAGCAGGACCGCCATGCGCGCGCCGGCGGTGAACGCGCCGGCGAGCGCGAACGCCGCCAGCTCGCCGGCGAGCGCCGCGGCCGCCGCGTCGGCGCCGCGGTTGCGCACCAGCCCGTCGAGCGGCACGCGCACGCGCCAGTACGTGAACGCGCCGAGGATGGCCACGATCGCGAGCCCCGCGGCGCCGAAGCGCGCGCCCGCGCCGGCGAGCCGGCGCCGGGTGAGCGCGCGGCGCAGTTCGCGGAACGCGGCGGGATCCGGGCGGGGCGATGCGGTCATGGACGACCCCGAGTGTAGCGCACGATCCGCGCGCGCCCGTTGCGGGCCGCGGCCGGCCGGGCGATGCTGCGCACATGGACGCGCGCCCCGCGGTGGTGTGGTCGGCCGGCTACGAGTGCGACATCGGGCTCCACGTGTTTCCGACCGAGAAGTACCGGCTCGTGCACGCCTCGCTCGCGGCCGCGGGCGACCTCGCGAGCGCCGACGTGCTCGAGCCGCCGCCCGCCACGCGCGAACTGCTCGCGCTCGCGCACGACGCCGCGTACCTCGACGACCTCGACGCATTGCGCTGGACGCCGCGCACGCTGCACTCGGAGCTGCCGCTGGACGCCGGCATCGTCGCCGCCTTCGCGCTCGGGGCCGCGGGCACGACGCTCGCGGCGCGCGAGGCGCTCGCGCGCGGCGCCGCCGCGCACGTGGGCGGCGGGCTGCACCACGCCTACGCCGGCCACGCGGAGGGCTTCTGCTACCTGAACGACCTCGCGGTGGCGGTGCGGGCGCTGCGCCGCGAGGGGCTCGTGGAGCGGGCGGCCGTCGTCGACCTCGACGTGCACCAGGGCAACGGCACCGCGCACATCTTCCGCGACGAGCCCGAGGTGTTCACGCTGTCGATCCACCAGGAGCGCAACTACCCCGTGCCGAAGGAAACGGGGGACCTCGACGTGGGGCTCGACGACGGCACCGGGGACGACGCCTACCTCGCCACGCTCGACGGCGCGCTCGAGCGGGTGTGGGCGCACCGGCCGCAGGTCGTGCTCTACCAGGCGGGCGCCGACCCCTATCGCGACGACCAGCTCGGCGGACTCGCGCTGAGCCTCGAGGGGCTCGCGGCGCGCGACGCACGCGTGGTCGACGGCTGCGCCGCGCGCGGCATTCCGCTGGTCACCACGCTGGGCGGTGGCTACGCGCGCCGGCTCGAGGACACGGTGAGGATCCACGCGACGACGTGCCGGCTCGCGCTGCGGTCGCTCGCACGCTGATCCGGAAAGCGGACTGGCTGGGGGGCCGGTCGGTGTGGTGCGCCCGGTGGGGATCGGGCGCGCGGGGACAGATGGAGGGGGGGCCCCGGTTTCCGCGCCCGAGGGGGCGCCACCCTGGGCGGGCGGCTCGGACGCACGCAGCTCCTTCACCGCGCGGCCCTCGCGATCGGACGCGCACCCCTCGCTCGGGCCGTGCACGTCATGGATCGTCCGGGCGGGCACCGTGCAGCGAACGATGCCCCGGATCGGGTCGAGAGCTCCCTGCCAAGGAGGTCTCCCTGCCCAGCTGCGCCGCAAGTCTGGGTCCGCCTTCCGCCGTGCGTCAAGACCCGGCGTGACGAGCGCGCCTCAGCGCGTCCGTTTGCGGGCCGGCGCGGCAGCGGGGGCCTTGGGGCTCGGACCGACCACCTCGAGCGACGCGTCGTCCATCCACAGCGTTCCGCTCGACGGCACGTTGTACATGAGCCACGCCCACAGCATGTCGGCGTCCTCCGGCACGTCGAACTCGGTCGACGTCTCGGTCCAGTCGAACGTGCCCGAGAGCTGGCGCGTGGTGCCCGACTGCGCCTTGTCGTCGGGCGAGTGCGACGCCACGAGGACGAACGCGGCGTTCGAGATGCTGTCGCCGCGGAACCAGGCGCGGATGCGCAGGCGCTTGCCACGGAACGCGTCCGCGCGCAGTGGCTGGCACATGCCGGCCCGCGCGCTGACGACGCCGTCGCCCATGTTCGTCGCCCGCATCGCCACCCGGCCCGAGTGCACGATGACCGTGTCGCGGTCGATGCGGGCGCCTTCGAACGGCGGGATCGCCCACTCCCACGCGAGCGCGCCGTTCTCGAAGTCGGGGTCGGCGAGCACGTTCGTTCCCGGCGCCACCGCGGCGGCGCGCGGCGTGGGCTCGAGGGTGAGGGAGGCGTCGTCGTACAGCACCTGGCCCGTCCCGAGCAGGCCGCAGCGCACGAAGAGCAGGCTCGTGCCGGGGCGCACGATGATGCGCGTCTCGCGGCGCACCCAGTCGGTCTGCCGATCCTCGAACTGGACGCGCTGCCACGACAGGTCGCGCAGCGGGTCGGTCATCGGATTCAGGCCCAGCCGCGCCATCGCCTCTTCGCGCGCCACGCCCCAGATGACCGACATCTTGGAGACCGTGTCCTTGTAGGCCTGCGCGAGGATGTAGGCGCGGCCGTCGAGTCCGTTCGAGCGCGTCCACACCGAGAACACCGCGGTCTTGCCCCAGTCCTTCGGGGTGACGAGGATCGTCTGGCTCCAGTTGTGGCCCATCCAGTAGAGGGTGCTCGTGTTGGCGACGTTCACGCTGTAGCGGCCGCTGTGCACCATGAACGTGTCGCGCCCGAAGAAGACGGTCTCGAGTCCCGCGCTCGAGGTGTCCCACGCGGCCGGCATCCACTCGGAGCCCGGGGCGCCCTGCTCGAAGCCCGGGTTGGCCAGCAGGTTCCGCGAGGCCGAGGCCGGGGAGTGGGACAGCGCGGCGACGAGGAGCGCGAGCACGGTCGCGCGGATCGGGAACGACGGGCGCATGGGGTCTTCTTCCGGGGGGATGGGGGTCCGCGAGGGAACGTGGGGAGCCACGGTGCGAGCGAAAAGTATCCGGGCCTGCCCCGGGGTGTTCAAGCGCGAACTCCCGAGTTTGAACAGTCCTGACGCGCTCCGCTAGGCTTCCCGTCCGTTCCTCGCGCGGCCCCGCAGCCTCCACGGACGGCACGCCGGCCCGCAGCCCGATCCACATGCGCCCCCCACCGGAGCCCGCCTTGGCCGAATGGCTCTTCACTTCCGACCTGCACGGGCAGGGCGGGTTCTACGAGCAGGTCTTCGAGCTGGCGACGCAGGCCGAGCCGCAGCCGCCCGTGGTGATCGTGGGCGGCGACCTGGGCCCGCATCCCGACGGTGCGGCGGGGGTGCGGATGCACCGGTTGTTCCTCGAGGGCTTCCTCGTGGAGTTCGCGCGCCGGCTGCGCGAGCGCGCGCCGCGCACGCGGCTCGCGCTGCTCATGGGCAACGACGACTGCCGCTCGAACCACGACGTGCTCGAGCGGTACGACGGTGACCTGTGGCACCTGCTGCACGAGCGCGTGATCGAGCTGGACGGCGTCCGCGTGGGCGGCTGCTCGTGGGTGCCGATCACGCCGTTCCGGCTCAAGGATTGGGAGCGCTGGGAGGACGGCGGGCCCGAATCGCCGCCGCGGCTCGAAGGCTGGGTCAGCGACGGGGCCGGTGCGCGCGCGTTCGCGTTCGACGCCGAACGGCGCGAGCCCACGATCGCCGACTCGCTCGCCGCGCTCGCCGCTGCGGGCGACCCGGCCCGGACGCTCTACGTGTTGCACTCCCCGCCGCGCGACACGCACTGCGACGTCGTGCAGGGCGGGCACCACGTGGGCTCGCGGGCGATCCGCCGGTTCGTCGAGGCGTATCAGCCACCCCTGGTGCTGAGCGGCCACATCCACGAGTCGCCGCGACTCAGCGGGGCCTGGCGGGACAGGGTGGGGAGCACCATCGTGGTGAATCCCGGGCAGTTCGGAAACCGGCTCGTGGCAGGCGCCTGGTTCGATCCGGCGCGGCCCGGGGCGACGTTGCGCCATACGACACTCGCCTGACGTGGCCCGGCAAGGCCCATGCTAGGCTCTCCCGTCGACGCGCACCCCGACGGGGCTCCCCGCACCCAACGATCGAGGCCTTCATGCGGATCGCCGCGCTCCTGACCCTGCTCCTGCTCGCCACCACGACCGCCGCCGCCCCCGTGCGCGCGGTGGAGTGGAAGGCCTGGGATGCCGGGCTGGCGTCGGCCGCGGCCTCGCGCCGGCCGGTCCTCGTGGACGTCTACACGGACTGGTGCCGGTGGTGCCGCCAGATGGACCGCGACGTGTACGGGCGCCCGGACGTGGAGCGCTACCTCGACGAGCACTTCGTGACGGTGAAGCTCAACGCCGAGGGCGGCGAGGCGGTCTCCTACAAGGGCCGCACCTTCTCGTCCCGCTCGCTGGCGTCGTCGTTCGACGTCTCCGGCTACCCGACGACGATCTTCCTCGCCGCGAACGGCGACCACCTGGTGAACGTGCCGGGCTACGTCGAGCCCGGGCGCTTCCTGCTCCTGCTGCGGTTCATCGGTGACGGGCACATGGAGCGCGGCGTGACGTGGGACGAGTTCGTGAAGAAGGAAGGCGCGAAGCCCTGAGCGACGTCGCCCTGCTCGCGGGCCGGCGCCTGCTGGCCGTCGACACCGAGACGACGGGCATGTCGCCCGACGCCGGGCACCGGCTCGTCGAGGTGGCGCGCGTCGAGATCGCGAACGGCGCGCTCGGCGAATCGTGGTCGAGCCTCGTGCGGCCCGGCCGCCCGATCCCGCCCGACGCCGCGCGCGTGCACGGCATCACCGACGCGATGGTGGCCGACGCTCCCGAGCCCGGGCCGGTCGCGCGCGCGTTGCGCGAGGCGTGTGGCGACCTGCCGCTCGTCTTCCACAACGCCCCGTTCGACCTGCCGTTCCTCGTCCACTTCCTCCGCGAGGCCGGGGCGCCGCCGCTCCTCAACCCGATCGTCGACACGCTGGGGCTCGCGCGGGGGCTGCCCGGCTCCGGCAGCAACGCCCTCGGCGCCCTCGCCGCCCGGCTGGGACTGCCGCCCGAGCCGGCCCATCGCGCGCTCGGCGACGCGCGCACCACCGCGCGGCTCTTCGTGGCCCTCGCGGCGCGCTGGGAGCGCGAGCGCGGGGTCCGGACGCTGGCCGAGCTGGCGGCCGCGAGCCAGGACGTGATGCGGGTGACCGGCCGCCGCTGAGGCCCCCCGGCGGATCCGGCTGGCGGACCGGGAAGCCCCCGGGCTACGCTGGACGCCCCGCGCCGACCTCACCCGGAGTTCCCGGAGCCCTCATGACCCCGAGCGTCCCCGCCATCGGAAGCGAAGCCCCGGATTTCACCCTGCGCGGGCCGGGCGGCGTCCTCTATTCGCTCTCGGAGTTCCGTGGCGAGAAGCACGTGTTGATCGCGTTCTACCCGCTCGCGTTCTCGCCGGTGTGCTCGCACCAGATCCCCGAGCTGCAGAAGGCGCTCCCGCGCCTCGAGGCCGCCGGCATCACGGTGCTCGGCGTGAGCGTCGACAGCCATTACGCCAACGCCGCGTTCGCGCGTGCGTCGCGCGTGGACTTTCCGCTGCTCTCGGACTGGGATCGCAAGGCCAGCGCGGCCTACGGCGTGCTCAACGAGAAGCGCGGCACCAGTGGCCGGGCCCTGTTCCTGGTGGACCTGCAGGGACGCATCGTGTGGAGCGAGGTCAGCGACAACCCCGGGTCGCTGGACCAGATCCCGGACCCCGATCGCGCGATCGCGGCGCTCGAGGCCGCGCCGCGCGACTGAAGCGCCCGCCCCGGCCGTGACCGCCCCGACCACCCGCGCGCTCCCGGTCGTGCTGCTCGTGGCGCGCGAGAGCCCGGCCGCCCGCGCGCTCGTGGCGGCGCTGCGCCCGCGCGGCTTCGAGGTGGGGTGGTCGCACGACGGCGAGAGCGGCATCGGCGCGCTCGAAAAGGCGCAGCCGCAGGCGATCGTGTGCGAGCTGCGCGCGCCGCGGATCGACGGCCTCGCGGTGCTCGCGCGCGCAGCGGCGCGCCGCCCGGCGCCGGGCGTCGTGCTGGTGAGCGACGGGCCGCAGCTGGAGCTGGCGGTCGAGGCGATGCGGCAGGGCGCGTGGGACGTGCAGGCGTGGCCGCTGCACCTGGACCGGCTCGTCGAGGCGCTGCGGCGCGCGATCGACCACCGCGAGCTGGCCGCGCGCGTCGCGCGCATGGAGGGCGAACTGGACCGGCGCTTCGGCCAGGGTGCGCTGGCCGGCGTCTCGCGCGCCATCCGCCGCGTGCGCGACCAGGTGCGGCAGGTCGCGCCCTCGCGCGCGCCGGTGCTGATCGAGGGCGAGGACGGCAGCGGCAAGAGCGTCGTCGCGCGCGCGCTGCATCGCGCGAGCCCGCGGCGCGAGGGCCCGTTCGTGTGGGTGGATTGCGCCGCGCTGCCCGCCGACCTGTTCGACGCCGAGCTCTTCGGCAGCGCGCCCGCGGGCGCGGCGCCAGCACGGCGCGGACGGCTCGAGGACGCCGAGGGCGGCACGCTGTTCCTGGACGGCGTGGAGGCGCTGCCGTCGCGCACGCAGAGCCTGCTGCTGCGCGCGCTCACCGAGCGCACCTACGAGCGCATGGGCGACGCGGCGCCGCGCCGGCTCGACGTGCGCGTGGTGTCGGCGAGCGCCCGCGACCTGGCGGCGGAGGCGCGCGCCGGGGCGTTCCGCGAGGACCTGGCGTTCGCGCTCGGCGTGGTGCGGATCGACCTGCCGCCGCTGCGCGCGCGCCGCGACGACATTCCGGCGCTCGCCGAGGCGCTGCTGCGCGAAGGTGCGCACGCGCACGGCCGCCGCCCGCGCCGGCTCACGCGGGGCGCGCTCGAGCGGCTCATGGCCCACGACTGGCCCGGGAACGTGACCGAGCTGAAGAACGTGCTCGACGGCATGCTCGTGGCCGCGCGCGGGCGCGGGCCGCTGGACGTCAGCGCGCTGCCCGAGCGCCTGCGCGTCGCCGGGCCGCTCGCGGCGCCGCTGCGGGTCGAGGTGGGCATGACGCTGGCCGAGGCGGAGCGGCAGCTCATCGAGGCCACCCTGCGCGAGGCGGGAGGCGACAAGCCGCGCGCGGCCGCCATGCTCGGGATCGGGCTGCGCACGCTCTACCGCAAGCTCGACGGCTACGGCACGCGGTAGGCGGCCGGTCCCGGCGCGCGGCCGGGGCGGCCCCCGGGGCCCCCGGCCCCGCGCCGGTCGCGGTCGAAACGGTTCTCAATCCCGGCCCCGGGACCGCCGATACCGGAAAGGTTCCCGTGCAACGCGTCACGGAGGAGGCGGATGGGACTGCCCGAGCCGATCGAACCCGAGCCCGAAAACCCCGCGAGTTCGCCCCAGGGCGAGGACCGGGCGGAGTGGCTCTGCGGCCCCGAGGAAGGACTCGAGGCCGAGCTCGACCGCGGCCACCGCGCGAGCCCCGCGTCCGCGCCCAGGCTCTTCCGCCCGGGCGCCGACTCGCCCGAGGCGCCCGCGCCGTCGATCGCTCCGCCGCCGAAGCGCGACGATCCGCCGCCGGTCCGCCTGACGCTTCCGGGTGGTGGTGCGCCGGTCGAGGCCGCGCCCTCCACGCGCCGCGGCCCCGGTGCCGTGGAGCCCGATGCGCCGGACGAAAAGGCCATCTCGCACGGGCCGGCCATGCTGTGGGAGCCGGGCGCGAACAGCGTGCCCGTGCTCTCGCGCGACGACGCGCCGCCGCCGCCGGTGCGCGCGGAGGGCGTGAGCACCGTCTCCTCGCCGCTCGACTTCCCGATGGACGACGCGGAGGAACGCGCGCGCGCCACGGCCCAGGCCGTCGCGGCCGCCGCCGAAGCCGCCGCGGCCGCGGAACGCGCCGCGCAGCCGCACGCGGTCGTCACGCCGGACGCGTTCGACGTGAAGGACGCGCTGGTCCCGTGGTGGATGCGCCTCCCGCAGCTGCTGCGCGAGGATCGCCGCGTCCAGGCGATCGCCGCCGGCGTGCTGGTGATCCTGCTCGCGGTGGTCTTCTGGCCGCGGCCGGAGAAGACGCTTTCGCTCGGTTCCATTCGCCGCGACGCCGCGCACTACGACGGCCAGGACGTGCGCGTGTCGGGCCGCGTCGGTGAGGTCTTCCCGATCGGCGGTGGCTACGCGTTCTACCTGCACCAGGGCCGGGACACGCTCGTCGTGTTCACGCGCACGCGCACGCCGCGCCGCGGCGATCGACTGACGCTCGTCGGCATGGTGAGTACGGGCTACCTGAACGGGCAGTCCGGCACCGCGCTGTTCGAGTCGCCCAGCACCAGCAAGTAGTCGCGGCGCTCCCGCGCCGCCGCGCCCGCCCTCCTGCGACGACGGCGACCACCCGCCAGACGGCGCTTGTCATTCTGGCAAACGTGTCAGGATGAAACGCCAGTGTGCGGCCGAATTGTCTGCGCAACTGTTTTATTCACATCACTTGGCAGACTTGGCAATCCTGCGACTTGAGCCTGAGTCCACGGCCCGTTAGCTTGCCTCCCATCGGATGCACCACGCCGAGAGGCGCCCGGGAGCGTCCACACTGGTTTCCCGAAGAACAACGGCCGCGCGTCGCGCGCGGCGAGTCCAACCGCACATCGAGGAGGTTCTCGCGATGAACGTCCAGCCTCTGGCCGACCGGATCCTGGTCCGCCGCATCGAGGAGCAGGAGACCATCCGGGGCGGCATCATCATTCCGGACACCGCGAAGGAGAAGCCGCAGGAGGGCGAAGTCGTCGCCGTGGGCCCGGGTCGCATGACGGACGACGGCAAGCGCATCGCGCCCGAGGTGAAGAAGGGCGACCGCGTGCTGATCGGCAAGTACAGCGGCACCGACGTGAAGATCGAGGGCACCGAGTACGTGATCCTGCGCGAGGACGAAGTCCTCGGCGTCCTGAACAAGTAATCCCACGGCGTCGCGCGCCGATCGGCGCGCCGCGCGCCTGAACCTTTTCGACCAGGAGGCATCATGGCTGCGAAGCAGTTGCTCTTCAGCGAGCAGGCCCGCCAGGAGATCCTGCGCGGCGTGGAGACGCTGGCGAAGGCGGTCAAGGTCACGCTCGGCCCGAAGGGCCGCAACGTCGTCCTCGACAAGAAGTGGGGCTCGCCGACCGTCACGAAGG
>CAZIXL010000051.1:8935-10455 GCA_964542885.1 uncultured bacterium | reverse complement strand
GCCTCTACACACGGACGTTCGGGCGGCCGCCGGCACAGGTCACGCGCCTCGCGGCCGACGGCTCGCAGCGCACCTACTTCCGCATGGCCGGCGGCGACCCGCCGAGCGTGATCGGCGCCCTCGGGCCCGACGCCGACGAGAACCGCGCCTTCCTGTCGTTCTCGCGCACGTTCGCCGGCCTCGGCCTGCCCGTGCCCACGATCTTCGCGGACGACGAAGCGGCCGGCGCCTGGATCGAAGAGGACCTGGGCGACACCACGCTCTTCGCCGCGCTCTCGGCAGCGCGCGCGCGCGACGCGGAAGCGTTCCCCGCGGCGATGGTGCGCACGTACGAGCGCGTGGTGGAGTGGCTGCCGCGCTTCCAGTTCGAGGGCGGGCGCGCGATCGACTTCGGCGTCGCCTACCCGCGCGCCGCGTTCGACCGGCAGTCGATGCTCTGGGACCTGAACTACTTCAAGTACCACTTCCTCAAGCTGGCGCACGTCCCGTTCAACGAGCAGCGGCTCGAGAACGACTTCGCCCGGCTCGTCGAGCACCTGCTCGAGGCGGACGGCGGCTACTTCCTGTACCGGGATTTCCAGTCGCGCAACGTCATGCTGAAGGACGGCGAGCCGTGGTTCCTCGACTACCAGGGCGGCCGCCGGGGCGCGGCGCAGTACGACATCGCCTCGCTGCTCTACGACGCCAAGGCCGACCTGCCCGACGACGTGCGCGAGCACCTGCTGGCGCACTACCTGCGGACGCTCGAGTCGGTGGCCGGCGTGGACGCGGCGCGCTTCCTGGAGTTCTACCGGGGCCACGTGCTCATCCGCATCATGCAGGCCATGGGCGCGTACGGGTACCGCGGCTTCTTCGAGCGCAAGCTGCGCTTCCTCGAAAGCGTGCCCTACGCCGCGCGCAACGTGGCCGGGCTGCTCGGGGCCGGCCTGCCGGTCGAACTGCCCGAGCTGGAGCGCGTCTTCGGCAAGATCGTCGAGGCGTGGGCCGACCGCACCGGGCCGGTGGCGTCGCTGCCCGGGCTCACGGTGAACCTGGCGAGCTTCAGCTACGCGCAGGGGCTGCCGCCCGACCCGACCGGGCACGGCGGCGGCTTCGTGTTCGACTGCCGCTCGCTGCCGAACCCCGGCCGCGACCCGAAGTTCGCGACCGCGAGCGGCCGCGACGCCGACGTCGTGAGCTGGCTCGAGGCGGCGCCCGAGGTCGAGACGTTCTGGCAGCACGCCCGCGCGCTCGTCGACGCGCACGTCGAGAGCTTCCTCGCCCGGGGGTTCACGCGGCTGAGCGTGGCGTTCGGCTGCACGGGCGGCCAGCACCGCTCGGTCTACTTCGCCGAGCGGATGGCGCGGCACCTCGAGGGCCGCGACGGCGTCGGCGTGCGGCTCGAGCACGTGAACGGCGCGAAGTGGGGCGGCCCGCCGCCGCGCGAGACGCGGGCGGGTGGCGGGGGGGCGCCCCCCCCGGGGCCCCCCCCCGCCGCCGGGGAGGGGGGGGGGGGGCGCAGGTGGTAGCCCCCCGGGGGG
>CAZIXL010000051.1:0-8925 GCA_964542885.1 uncultured bacterium | reverse complement strand
CCCGACGCCCGAAGCGGGGAAGGCGTCTTGGACGCGATGATCTTCGCCGCCGGGCTCGGCACCCGGCTCGGCGAACTGGGCCGCGACACCCCGAAGGCGCTCCTCGAGGTCGGCGGCCGGACGATGCTCGAACGCACCGCGCACGCGCTCGCAGCCGCGGGTGCGGACCGGATCGTCGTGAACGTGCACCACCACGCGGACCGGATCGAGCGCTTCGTCGCCACCCACGACCTGGGCGCGGAGATCGTGCTGAGCCGCGAGGTCGACCGCCCGCTCGAGACCGGCGGCGGGCTGCGCCACGCGCGCGCGCTGTTCCGGCGCGACGGCCCGGTGCTCGTCCACAACGTGGACGTGATCTGCGACGCGGACCTGGGCGAACTGCTCGCGGCGCACGAACGCAGCGGCGCGCTGGCGACGCTCGTCGTGCACGCGCGCGAGACCGGGCGCCAGCTGCTCTTCGACGACGCGGGCCTGTTCGGCCGCGAGGACCGCCGCCGGGACTCGCGCACCGAGGCCCGCCCGCCGCGCGGCGAGGTGCGCGCGCTGGCGTTCACCGGCATCCACGCGTTCTCGCCCGAGCTGCTGGATCACCTCGGCGAGCCCGGCGTGTTCCCGATCGTGGACGTGTGGCTGCGGCTCGCCGCCGATGGCCGGACGATCGCGCCGTGGCGGCTCGCGGGCGGCCGCTGGTTCGAGATCGGCTCCGCCGAGCGCCTCGAGGCCGCGCGCGCGGCGCTCGAGGGCGAGGCGCGGAGCTGAGGCTCCCGGCGGAGCCGGGGGCTCACCGGTAGATCGACTTCAAGCTGCCCCACGTCGCCTGCTTCGCCGGCGTCGCGCAGTAGGCCGTCGGCGCGGGGCCGGTGCGCGTGCCGTGGCTGTTGAACTGGTTGCAGGTCGGCGGCACCAGGTCGCAGCCCGTGGCCGTGCCCGAGTAGTTCACCTGCATCGTGGTGACCATGAAGTACGTGCCGCCCGAGAGCGTGCCGTGGATCGTGATCGAGTAGTCGGCGGTGCAGTTCGGGATGATCTCTTCCGAACCCGTGCAGGTCATGTCGTAGGTGGTCGCGGTCGCGGTGCCCGTGCAGTCGAACGTGACCGGTGAGCCCGCGTCGGCCGGCGAATAGTCCTTGCCGCCGCAGATCGTGTCGGTCGACGTCGACGTGTTCTGGAAGGCGCCGGCGCAGGTGTAGGTCGTGTCGACCGAGTCCCAGATGCCGTCCCACTCGGCGGGCACCACGATCGCCGCCTGCGCGCGGCGGACGATCTGCTGCATGCGATCCGACACGGCATCGGCGCGCGCGGACGAGGCGACGAGGACGGGCGCGAGCATCAGGAACGCGAGCAGCAGTCGCTTCATGGCGTGGCTCCGATCTTCGCGGCCCCGCCGGCGCGCCCGTCGCGCTCGAGCGAGCCGACGCGGGCGGCGCACGGGGCGGTGAGCCGCGAACCTGGAAGGAAACGGGACTGTGGGGGTGGCGAACGAAGGCGCAGTCTAGCCGCTCGTTCGCGCATGGAGAAGATCCGTCTGGCCCCGTGCCCGGGTGTGCGCGCTCGGGCGCAACGGGCCGCGGCACCCGGCCGGAGCGACCCCCGCCCGGGGGCGGGCCCGCTCCGGCGCGGGAGTCCGCGGTCAACGCAGGACCGTGACGCGCGCGAGCCGTACCTGGCCTGCCTGCGTGAGCCTCGCGAAGTAGACGCCCGGCGGCGCGGACTCGGTCTCGGGCACCTGGACGACGTGGAACGCGGCGTCGCCGGGCAGCTCGCGGGTGGCGACGCGGCGGCCGGTCACGTCGAGCAGCTCGAGCGTCGCGGCGCCCGCGTCCGGCAGCGCACAGCGGAGCGCGAGGCGGCCGCGGACGGGGTTCGCGCCGACGACGGCCAGTTCCAGCGTGCGCGCGATCGAGGGGGACGTGACGGGCGGGACACCGGTCACGACCGGCGCGTTCGCGAGCGTGAGTGTCCATGCGAAGACGTAGGAACGGAAGTCCGCCGTCGCCCGCGCCGCTCCGGGCTGCAGGCGCGCCGGCGTCCCGTTCGGGCGCCCCTCGTTGTCGTACGCGTTGCCGCAGACCTGGCCGGCGTCGTTGATCCCGGTCGCCACGAGGATGTTGGTGCCCGCGATGTCGGCGAGGCTGCACGCGCCCGTCGGCGCGTCGAGGACGGTCCGGTCGGGACCGTCCCACAGGATCGCGTCGTGGTCGGCCCAGCCGACCACCTGGTTCGCGTCGTTGAGCGCCAGCGCGCGACTGCTCGCGGAGTCGAGCAGGTGCGGGCCCGTTCCGTCCCAGAGGCACGCGTGATCGCTCGAGCCGTCGTTGGCGTAGCCGACGATCACGCCTGCGCGATTGATGGCCGTGGCCCACGCGTTCTGCGTGCCGTCGGGCAGGCCCAGGTCCTGCATCCCGCCGGCGGCCGTCCAGCGGAACGCGTGGGTGCTGCCGTCCGCCATCTCCGACCAGCCCACCACGACGTCGCCCGGGTTGATGCCCGTCGCCGCGCTGTTGGCGCCACCCAGCGTGCCGAGCACGTGCAGCGTGCCGTCGTGGAAGAAGGCCTGCGAGTTCCCCGACACGTCGCCGGCCCGGCCCACGACGTGCCCCAGGGGATTCACGCCGAGCGCACCGCCGCCATGGTCGGGCGTGAGGTCGACGACGGTCGTGCCGTCGCAGCGGAATGCATCGGGGCCGTACTCGCCCACGATCACGCCCGAACCGTTGGTCGCGAACGCCTCCGCGCTCCATGGCGAGCCGAGGTCCAGGCCGGGCAGCGTCCGGAGCGCTCCCGGCTGCCAGCTGTACGCGACGTCCTGGTAGCTGTCACGCCCGAGGTCGCACGCGCCCACGACCACGCCCTGCGGGTCGATCGCGTTGGCCGTGTTCCAGGGAGAGGTCTCGCCCGCGATCACGGCAGGCACGTAGTCCACCCACCAGGGTTGCGGCGGGTCGATCTCGACCGGGCACACGGCGTCGACGCCGTTGAACGACACGGCCAGGTCGAGCGCGATCGGGCCGGCCGTGGGCAGCGTCGGAACGTCGAACTCGAGCGACGACGCGCCCGGCGCGAGGTGCAGGGCGCCGGGAAGCGTGACGTGCGACGAGTCGGTGCTGTTCACGGACAGGTCCAGGCCGGATGCGGGCGCGATCGCCGACATCGCGAGCCGCGCGTGGATCGGCTGCCCGCCGATGACGCAGGTGTTCGTGGCCGTGAGCGGGCCGGGCCGCGGTCCCTGCACCTGGATCGTCGCGTTGAGCGTGGTCCCGGCGTAGCTGGCGCTCACCTCGACCGTGTGGTCCGCGAGGCTCGCGGGCGTCGGCACGTCGAAGCTCGACCAGTAGGCGGCGGGGGCGATGAGCGTCGTCGGCGGCAGCGGCAGCGTGGCCGGGTCGCTGCTCGTGAGGGCGACGCTGGCGCCGGCGCCGAGCGCCGGCCCGCTCAGCCCGATGCTGAACTGGCAGGGCTGCCCCGCGGGCAGCGTCGTCGCGGTCCAGAGGTTGAGCAGGTGCGGCGCCGGCGGGTTCACGGCGATCTGCACGCTCACGAGCGGCACGGTGCCGTAGACGTACACCGTGGCCGGCTGGGTGAAGCTCGTGATCGGTTTGGTCGGGATCACCACGCTCCCGGTGTCGGAGCCCCAGGGGACGTACGCGCTCCCGTTGAGCACGTTGGGATTGTTGCTCTGCACGTCGACCCACAGGCCGCCGATCGGCGCGGGATGGCTCAGCTGGACGTGGATCGTGACGGGGTTGCCGCCCTCCACCGTCTCGGGCGTCGCGGTGAGGCTCGCCGGCTGGGCCGTGAACGGGCACGCCTGCGCGGCGATGTTGTCGGACAGCACGACGTCGTGCGAGCCGCCGGCGTCCTGGTACCGGAACACCTGCTGGGTCGGAGTCGTGAGGAGCTGGTAGCTCGTGGCGCCGGAGGGCAGCGAGGTCGAACCCTCGGCGCCGCCGTCGAAGGTGCCGTGCAGGTCGATCTGCAGTGGCGGCGAGCCGTTGGTGTGCAGGGCGGCGATCGCGTCACCGCAGGGCGTGAAGAGCGGCTGGAACTCGACCCAGTCGGTGCCGTGGAACACCAGCCCCTGCGTGTCGAGGCTCACGACGTACAGGTCCTGCGGGTTGGTGTCGCGGTACTGGTAGTAGAAGGAGTGGTCGTCCGGGGCGAAGATCGGCAGGCCCACGACGTTGGGCGGCCCGGCGGGATTGGGTGCGGTGTAGGCGTAGACTTCGGCGCCGTTGTCCACCCGCAGCACGTGGTTCTCGACCTGCCCCGGGAACTGCTGCGAGTAGGTCATGAAGTTGCCCGCGAGGCTGAAGTTGAAGCTCGTGACGCCCGTTCCCGAGACCTCGACGAGCAGCGGATAGTGCCGCCGATCGAGCGCGTAGACGTCGCAGTAGTCCACGCCGCCGTTGGTGTAGTGGAACTGCAGGCGGTTGCCGCGATCGTTGAAGTAGATCCACTCGGGCTGCGCCGGCAGATCGACGCGCAGCGTGTCGTTCGCGCCGATCACCGTGACCGTCCAGAACGAGCCGCCGCCCGTGACGGTCACGTCGTAGGCCGGGTTGCTGTTGTGGAGCTGGGAATACCCCCCGCCGACGAACGGTCCCGTGGCGCCGCAGCCGCAGGGATCGGCGCCGGCGACACGCGGGGGCACGAAGGCGAGTGCGGCGAGGACGATCAGGCTCGGCCCGAGCGGGACGCGACGGCGACGCATGGCACCTCCCTCCGGTCCGGGCGACCGGGTGGTTGCGGGTGGCGGAGCCCGCGAGCCGCGCGCACGAGGACGGTCAATGGTCCGTCCCTTCACGGGGCGGTATCGGGGCTCCAGCCCTTACACGCGCGAAATCGACCCGGGAGGGCTCACGCGGGGCCCGGGGTGCCGGACGGGATCCCCGGCATCGACAGGGCCGCCTCGACCGGCCCGGGACGAGGGCGGTCGCCGCGGGAGACGCGACCGGTCGTGCGGGCGTTCAGGCGCTCGCGCGCGGCCCCGGCTCCTGCAGGGCGCCGCGAACCGCGAGAAGCAGCGCTTCCCGCGTGAACGGCTTGCCGAGCACGCGTTCCGCGAGGCGGCCTTCGAACAGGGCTTCGCTGTACCCCGAGATCATCAGGACCGGAATCCCGGGGCGCAGTTCACGCGCACGCCGGACGAGCTCGAGCCCGCTCGCATTCGGCAGCACGATGTCGGTGACGACCAGGTCCACCCGGGCCTCGCCCGATTCGAGCACGGCGATGCCCTGCTCGGCCGTCGTGGCGACCTGCACGGGGTAGCCCGCACCCCCCAGGCAGGTGAACAGGAAGTCGCGAACGAGCGCATCGTCCTCCACGACGAGCACCGACTCCGTGCCCCCGGGCGGCTCCGGTTCGGGCGACCGCGGCGGCGTGGGCGAGGCGACACCCGGAAGCTCCGCGAAGAAGAGGCGAAAGGTCGTCCCCTTCCCCGGCTCGCTCTGCACGCGGATCGCGCCTTCGTTCTCGCGGACGATCGCCTGCACCGTGGACAGGCCCAGCCCGGTGCCGCGACCACTCTCCTTGGTCGTGAAGAACGGCTCGAAGATCCGGGCCCGCGTTTCGGGATCCATGCCGGATCCCGTGTCCGCGAAGGACAGGGTCACCACCGGCCCGGCCGGCAGGTCCGGTTCGCGCGCGCGCCGTTCCGCCTCGACCGTGACGCGTGCGGTCTCCAGCTGCACGCGCCCGCCACCGGGCATGGCGTCGTGCGCGTTCACGACCAGGTTGAGGAGGACCTGTTCGAGCTGCGTCGGATCGAGCATGACCCGGGCCCCGGGCGCCCCCGCGCGGAACTCCAGGTGCACCGTTTCGCCGACCAGCCTCTGCATCGTCGGAACGATCTCCCCGATCAGGCGATCCATCTCGAGCGGCTCCGAGTTGCGTGGCTGCCGCCGGCTGAAGGCGAGCAGGCGCTGCGTGAGTGCCGCCGCGCGCTCGGCCGCGCGCACGACCTGCTCGATGTCGTTCCGGGCGACCCGGTCGTTCGCGACCCGCGCCCGCACGAGTTCGGAAAAGCCCATGAGCACCGTGAGCAGGTTGTTGAAGTCGTGCGCGATCCCGCCCGTGAGCCGGCCCACCGCCGCCAGCTTCTGCGCCTGCACGAGCTGCTCCTCGAGCCGCCGGATGGGCGTCAGGTCGCCGATCACGACCGTGGCGGCCACGATCCGCCCGCGGACGTCGTGCAGGGGCGCGAGGCTCACGCGCACGGGGAGCGTGCGGCCGTCCGCGCGCCGCAGTTCCCCGGGGCGCGGCTCGATCACCACACCCGCGAAGACCTTGTGCAGTTCCTCGACGACGCGACCCTGGCCCTGCCCGTGGATCCAGTCGGTGATGCGCCGGCCCACCAGTGAGCGGTCCCCTCCGAGTCCGAAGAGCGTCGCGGCGGCGGCGTTGGCGGACAGGATCGTGCCTTCGCGATCCAGCGTCACGATGCCGTCGGCCACCGACGAGACGATGCGGGCCAGCTGTTCGCTTTCGGCGCGGCGGCGCACCAGTTCGCTGACGTCGGTCAGCGTCCCGACGATCGTCACGCGCCCGGCCCGTTCGACGCGCTCGATGCGCATCGCGTGCCACACCTCGCGCCCCCCTCGGTCGGCCAGCCGCAGCGTGAGTTCGGCGTGCGCGACACCGGCATGGACGGCGTCGCGGAACCGGCGCAGCGTGGGCACGGACTCGGGATGCACCGCGCGCTCGAACGCGGCCTGCGTCACCGGCCCGCCGCGGTCGTCGAGGCCCGCCAGTTCGTAGAACATGTCCGAGCAGAGCATCTCGCCCGAGGCGGGATCCTCCTCCCAGCTGCCTGAAGCCGCGGCGCGCTGCGCGAACCTCAGGTGGGCTTCGCGCTCCCGCAGCTCGCGCATGAGCGCCTGCTGCGACTGCCGCGCCTCGCGTTCCTGCGTGATGGCGTGGACGACCATCATGCTGGCGATGGCGACCAGCGCGAGGTTGCCCTGCCGCACCACGAGGTCCGCCGGAACGTCGAAGATCCGGTGCGCGCCCTGCTCCCAGACCGCGCGATGGACGATCGCGCTCATGACGCCGTAGACCGCGACGACGCAGGCGGTCGCGCGACGGTCGAACCGGGTCGCGGCCCACAGCGCGGGGGCGAATCCGAGCGTCACGGAGTCGAGGACCTGGGCGAGTTCGGCGAAGGGCAGGAGGCGGCGCAGGCCCAGCAGCGCCGTCGCCGCGAACAGAGCGACTCGCTCGAGCGGGTGGCGACGAGACGCCTTCGCTTCGGAGGGGCTGCGATCGAGGCCCACCAGGATCGCCGGCAGGATCGTGATCGTGGTGACCGCATCCCCGGCCCACCAGACGAACCACGAGGACCAGGTGATGGCCGGTGCCTGCGGCAGCTGCCGCAAGGCCAGGCTGCCGAGGGTCGCACTCGCCAGCGAACCCACGACCGCGAAGACCGCTATCAGCGGCAGCGTGCGAACGCCGCGCCGGAGCGAGGGATCCAGGTCCATCCGCCGGAACAGCCACGCGGGCACGACGCACTCGACCACGGTCATGGTCGACACGACCAGCACGGGACCGGGGGACGGGCCGTACTGGAGCCACGAGATCACGAGGTCGCCGGCGAGGACGATCGGCCAGCGCCCCGGCCCGCCGCGTACCAGCACCGCGATCCCGACCGCGACGGGCGGGTACCAGAAGGCCGGCGAGGCTCCGTGTTGCAGCCACAGCGCGGCGAGCCCCGAGCCGACGTACGCGGCGAACCAGCCCAGCCCTTCCGCGAGGCGCCGGCCCGGGACCCGGTTGGGACCCTTGGGAAGCGCGATGGTCATGGATCGAACTCCGATCCGAGGGTGGCCGGCGCGGGGCTCCTGCCGTGATTCAGGGCGACTGTCGGGCGGCCACGCTAGCAGCCGTCGAGTCGCACCGGCAACCCTCGCCGCCGCTGGGCGCGGGGATCAGCGACCCCAGCTTCGCCGGGCGCCGCCCCCGCCGCGGATCAGCCGCCGAACAGCGGGTGCGCCGGAATCGAGAGCGGCTTCGCGAGCGTCATCGCCGCGACGACGAACAGTGCGACGGCGGCGAGGAGCACCAGCCACTGCGCCGCCGAGGTGCGCTGGATGTCCTGTCGGACCTTCGGGTCGCACACCTCGCCCGGGCAGAGCACCGGGGATTCGCGGAAGACGAGCGGGTAGAACATGCAGCCGAGGCAGATCCCGAACGCCGACTCGAAGAACAGGAACAGCAGGCACACGAGACAGGTGAGCCCCGTGATCACGCTGTAGGTGTTCATGACCACCATGAGCACGAACATCAGCCCCGAGAGCGCGACGCCGATCGACCAGGCGAGATGCTTCGGCCTGGCGGCGACGTACTCGGGCGCCTGCCGCCCGACGATCAGCCGACCGAGGATGAGCGACGGCGCGTAGCGCGGATTCACGAACACGCGCACGAGGAAGTCGGCGAGGAAGAGCGGGATCACGAACTTGATGGGCATGAAGTTGTTCTTGAAGAGGATGAAGAGCAGCGACAGGAACGT
The DNA here is from genome assembly GCA_964542885.1 of uncultured bacterium. GTDB lineage: Bacteria > Eisenbacteria > RBG-16-71-46 > RBG-16-71-46 > RBG-16-71-46 > CAIXRL01. Next base: position 419 of record CAZIXL010000051.1, on the reverse strand, counting down.
CGCCACGAACAGCATCCCGGCCGCGGCGCGGACCTCGCGCTCGTTGAGCACCCGGACGGAATAGCCCTCGACCACTTCGCCGAACTGGATCACACGCTTCATGGCGGCACTCCTCGAACCGGTGGGGAGCCCTGGCGGGCCTCGCGCGGGCGCCCGGCTGGACCCGGGCTTGCGCTCGCAAGTCGCGGCGGTGCGCCGCCGGCGGGCCCGACGGCACGTGGCTACGCAGCGGGGCGAAGTCTCGTTGCACGCCGCGTGGCCCGGCAAGGCCGGCGGTGTCCCGAGGGAGGTGGCACGGTTCGGCGAACGCGTCGTCGCCGGCTCGCGCCGGGCGCGCCCGCCGCCGCCGAATGGGCGATTGTGCCCCCCCGGCCGGGTCGCTAGCTTCGCCGCGGGACGAACCCGGACCCGCCGTGCGA
>CAZIXL010000050.1:0-10477 GCA_964542885.1 uncultured bacterium | reverse complement strand
GGCCTGCTCGCCGATCGCCAGCGCCAGCACGCTTCCCGCGAGCTGCGCGCGCGCGAGGTCGCGTTCCGAGAACGGTTCGCCGTCGCGCTTGTTGCTCAGGTTGAGCACGCCCACGAGGCGGTTGCGGTGCATGAGCGGCATCGAGATGAACGAGTCCGAGTTGTACTGGTCCACGCCGGTCGGCGGCACCGGCGTGTGGTCCTCGCGCTCGCGCATCCACACGGGCTGGCGGTGGTGCGCCACCCAGCCCGCCACGCCCACGCCGAGCGGCACGCGGATGCGGCCGGCGGTCGCGGGGTCGAGGCCGCGGTGCGCGTACACGCGCAGGTCGCCCTGCGACTCGTCCATGCGCATGACGCTGCAGCGCCCGACGTCGAAGTGCTCGCAGCACCACGCCACCAGCGAGCGCGTGAGCGAGGCGGCGTCCTCGGTGCCCGACAGCGCGTCGAGCGCCCGCTGCACGAGCAGCACGGTGTCCTGCAGCTCCTGGTTCAGCGCCTGCGTGCGGGTGAGCTGGTCGTACGCCTCGTTCAAGTGCGCGGCGGCCGAGGCGGCCTGCTCCTCGAGCGCGCGCGTGATGTGCGCCGTCGCCATCCGCTCGTTGTGGTGCTGGTCGGCGTCCAGCCGCAGCGCCTCGACCTCGCGCATGAGCGATTCGAGCGTGGAGGCCTTGGCGCGGTTCTCCTGCTCGAGCTGCTCGGCCTGCTGCTGCAGCTCCTGCACGCGCCCCTGCATGAGCAGCGCGGCCCTCCGGGCGGCCTCGGTCGCGCCCCGGGTCTCGTTCTGCGCCGGGCCCTCGGCGTCGCCGAGGCGGCGCGCCAGCGCCAGCGACGCCATGCCGCGGAGCGCCGACAACTCGTCGAGCACGGACCGCGACGTGAACGCGCGCGGCTTGGGGCACACGAGGACGATCATGCCGAGCAGCCGGTCGTGGTCGTTGAGCGGCAGGCACAGGCACGACTGCCACAGGACGGGCGCGGTGAGCGGCTGGACCTGCGGGCCCTCGAACCGGTCGGGTTCGTAGGTCGGACTGTTCTGGAACAGCTTCGCGAGCAGCGAGCGGCGGTCGGACCCGTTGAAGAATGCACTGGGGCGGATGAACTTTCGCACGAATCGCGCGGGCATGTGGTCGATGGGCAGGACCAGGTCCCGGCGGTCGAGGCGCCCGCGCTCGCGCTGCCAGACGCGATGGAAGACTTCGCGCGAAGCGTCGTAGAGCGCCAGCGTCGGGTACCAATCCGCCTGCTGGGGCCGCAGATAGGCCAGCAGCGTGTCGACGCAGCTCTCGACGTCGGGGGCGAAGGCGAGCCTCTCGGCGATGTCGCGGAGCGGAAGACGGGTCATGAGCCACCTCCAGTGGTGCAGTGCACGAGCGAACAGGACCACCGCCCATGGCAACGCCCATGCCGCCCCTGAACGTGCGGATTGCACGCCGCGGCGCGGTTCGCCCCGGCCGGCGTTGGCGCCCCCGGGAGCGCCCGGGATAGAGTGCCGCGCGTTCGAGCCGCGACCGAACCCACGCACCCCGGGAGGGTCCCCATGCCCCAGTTGATCGCCGACCGCGCCGTGCTCCGCATGACCTCGGACCTGGGCCGCGTGATGTCCGCCGCGAAGGCCCGCGAACAGGCGGGCGAACGGGTGCTGCACCTCGAGCGCGGCGAGCCCGACTTCGAGACGCCGCCGCACGTCGTCGAGGCGCTCGCGAAGGCCGCGCGGGACGGGGCGACGCACTACCCCGACCAGCGGGGCGAGATGGGGCTGCGCGAGGCGCTCGTCGAGAAGCTGGCGCGCGAGAACCGGATCGCGACGCATCCCGACGACGTGGTCGTGACGGCGGGCGGGACGCACGGCCTGTTCCTCGCCATGCAGGCGCTGCTCTCGGCCGGCGACGAGCTGCTCGTGCTCTCGCCGCACTGGATGGCGATCCCGAAGCTCGTCGGCTTCGCCGCCGGCGCCACGCTGCGCTCGCTGCCGGTGTACCTCGACCTGGGGCCCGGCGGCTGGTCGCCGGCCGAGTTCGCCGATCGCCTGCGCGCCGCGGTCGGGCCGGCCACGAAGGGGATCTACCTCAACACGCCGAACAACCCGACCGGCGTCGTGCTCGACCGCGCGCAGCTCGAAGCGGTCGCGGCGGTCGCGATCGAGCGCGACCTGTGGGTGATCGCCGACGAGGCGTACGAGCACCTGCTCTTCGACGGCGCGAGGCACGTGAGCCTGGCGTCGCTGCCGGGCATGGCCGAGCGCACGCTCTCGGTCTACACGTTCTCGAAGTCGTACGCGATGACGGGCTGGCGAGTGGGCTACGTGGTCTCGCCGCCGGCGCTGCGCCCGGTGCTGGGCCCGCTGCTGGCGTTCTACACGACGCACGGCGTATTCCCGGCCGCGCAGCTCGCCGCGAAGGCGGCGGTCACGGGCCCGCAGGACTGCGTCGAGGCGATGCGCGCCGCGTACGACGAGCGGCGCCGGCTGTTGCTCGACGGCCTGCGCGACTCCACGGCGATCCGGGTGCCGGTGCCGCGCGGCGCGTTCTACGCGTTCGCCGACGTGCGCGAGGCGAAGGCGGGCCGCGACCTGTGGGCGCTGGTCGACGAGTGGCTCACGATCGGCGTGGCGGCGCTGCCCGGCACGGCGTTCGGACCGGACTTCGGCGACTGGGTGCGCCTCGCGATGTGCACGCGGCGCGAGGACGTGGCCGAGGCCGCGAGGCGCCTGGCGGCGCACCACGCGTCCGCGGCGAGGCGCTGAATGCCCTGGTGCCCCGAGTGCCGCCGCGAGTACGCGCCCGAGATCGTCGCGTGCCCGGAGTGCCGCGTGACGCTCGTCGACGAGGAGCCCGTGCCCCCGGCCGACGTGGTCGTGGTGCATCGCGTGCCCGACGCGGCGTCGGGCGCGCTGCTCTGCGGCGTGCTCGAGAACAACGGCATCCCCGCGGTGCTGCGCAGCACGCGGCTGCCGGGCTACGGCGACGTGCGCCGCGACTGGTCCACGACCGCGTGGGGCGAGATCCTGGTGCCCGGCGGCGCGCTCGAGGAGGCGCGCGAGATCGTGGGCGATTACCTGGCCGCGCTCGAGCAGGGCGGTGCGGTGCGCGACGAGGACGTGCTGGAGGACGGGTAGCCCCGGTCTACGCCTCGCCCTCGTCCCCGGGCTCGATCACCACGCGGCGGCGGCCGGTCTCGGTGAGCGACGGGGTCTCCGCGGGCTCCTCGGGCTCCTCGGCCGGGATCACGAAGCGGCTGCCGACCCGCTGGGGCACGATCACGCGCGAGAGCGCGACGTCGAACACCTGGTCCATCGTCTCGACCGGCACCAGTTCGAGCCGAGCGCGCACGTCGGCGGGAATGTCGGCGAGGTCCTTCACGTTCGCGGCGGGGAAGACCAGCGTGCGGATGCCGGCGCGGTAGGCCGCGAGGGCCTTCTCGCGCATGCCACCCACGACGAGCACTTTGCCGCGCAGGCTCACCTCGCCGGTGAGCGCCACGTCGTGGCGGATCGGCCGGTCGCTCAGCACCGAAGCGATCACGAGCCCGACGGTCATGCCCGCGGACGGCCCGTCCTTCGGCACGCCGCCGGCGGGGAAGTGGATGTGGATGTCGTTCGCGGTGAACGCCTCGGTCTCGATCTCGAGCTCGTCGGCGCGCGAGCGCACGTACGAGTGCGCCGCCTGCACGGACTCGCGCATCACCTCGCCGAGCTGGCCCGTGAGCGTCACGCGCCCGCTGCCCGGCATGCGCAGCGCCTCGACCACCAGGATCTCGCCGCCGGCCGCCGTCCACGCCAGGCCCATCGCGACGCCGACCTCGTCCTCCTTGCCGGCCATCTCGGGCAGGTAGACGCGGCTGCCGAGGTAGCCCTCGAGCTTCGGCACCGAGACGACGTGGCGCCGGGTCTGCCCCAGCGCGCGGGCGCGGGCCACCTTGCGGCACACGGTGGCGAGCTGGCGCGCCAGCCCGCGCACGCCGGCTTCGAGCGTCCAGTGGCGGATCATCGCGCGCAGCGCCTCGTCGCGGATCGCCAGGTCGCGCGCGCCGAGCCCGTGCTCGGCGAGGCTGCGCGGCAGCAGGAAGCGCTGCGCGATCTCGATCTTCTCGTCCTCGCTGTAGCCGGGCACCTCGATCACCTCGATGCGCTCCTGCAGCGCGTCGGGCACCTGCTCGAGGTGGTTGGCGCACAGCAGCAGGATCGCGTGCGAGAGGTCCACGGGCAGGCCGAGGTAGTGGTCGGTGAAGTGCGCGCTGGTCTCCGGGTCGAGCAGTTCGAGCAGGACCTCGGCCACGCCGAGGCCGCCTTCACCGGAGAGCCGGTCGATGCCGTCGATCATGAGCACGGGATTGCGCACGCCCGCGTCGCGCAGCGCGCGCACGATCTTGCCGGGCTGCGCGCCGGGCACGGTGCGCGGCACGCCGACCAACTCCGCGGCATCGCTCGTGCCCGAGACGCTGATGCGCGCGAACGGGCGCGCGAGCGCGCGCGCCACGGTCGCGCCGATCGAGGACTTGCCGGTGCCCGGAGGGCCCACCAGGCACAGCGCCGGGCCGGGCAGGTCGGGCTTGAGCCGGCGCACGGCCAGGTATTCGACGATGCGCTCCTTGGCCTTCGGCATGCCGAGGTGCTCGTGCTCGAGCACCGACTCGACGTGCGTGAGGCCGGCCTCCTCGGAGACCGCCGCCTCCCACGGCATCGCCCACACCCAGTGCAGGTACGCGCGGATCTGCCCCGCTTCCGGCGCGCCGGCAGGCAGCCGGCGCAGGCGGTCCATCTCGCGCTGCGACTGGCGCGCGACGTCGGTCGGCAGTGGCGAGACCGACGTGTGCGCCGGCGACACGCGCGGCTCCTCCCGCTCGCGCACGGGCGGCACGTCGACCGCCGCGTTCGCGCGCATCGCGCGTGCGGATCGCTTCGCCTGCAGGGTGCAGTTCCGCGCGGGACGGGTCATGGGTGGCTCCGTGGAACGGGGAGTGCGAAGTCGTTTCGGCTCCGGCGGGACGGACCGCCACTCGGCTTCCCTTGCAATTCGGTTGCCGACGGCGAAACCCGAAGGGGGCGGGCGGTGGAGCGGCGCAAACGCCCGCGGAAAGGCGGCCTGGCCGCGGCGGCGCGCGGGCCGCGGGCGCCCGGCATCGAGCGCGCGTTCCGGCAGCGAGTTGCCCCGCGGCCCGCGCATTGGCGCGGGCTCGGGCGCCGTGCGGCCTGCACGGAAGGCGTGCATCGCGCACGCATCCCGCGCCGCGCTGGGGGCGAAAGCGCGACGCCGGAAAGCCGGAAGCCCCACCCTCGCGGGCGGGGCTTCCGGTGAATCGGGCGACGTTACGGGACTAGCGGTAGATCGACTTCAGCGCGCCCCAGGTGCCCTTCATCGACGGGGTCAGGCCGCAGCCCGGGTTCGTCGGCGAGGCCGAGTTGCGCGGCAGCGCGGACGCCGTCGACGTGGCGGTGAAGTCGGCGGAGTTGTTGTCGGTGTCGTCGAGACCGCCGTTGTTGCGGACGGCGATGGTCGTGCTGCTCAGCCCGGCCGCGGCGGTGCCTTCGGCGCAGTTCGCCGTGCCGTAGGCGACCTTGTCGACCAGCGTGCCGGCGATTTCGGAGCCGCACGCGAGGTTGGCGTTCGCGGTCGTGAACAGGCCGACCTTGCCGCTCGTCGCGCTCATCGAGAAGCCGGTCGTCGGGGTCGCGAAGTCGGCGGTCACGGGGAGCGGGCCGCCGCCGGTGCCGGACGCACCGGCCTCGATCAGCAGGTAGCTGCAGGGCTGCATGATCGTGCCGGCCGGGAACGTGAAGATGTTGCCCGCCGAGCTGCCCCAGTTGCCGGTCGCCGAGCCGTACTCGACCGCCCAGCCGCTGATGTCGACCGGCGACGCGCTGCTGTTGAACAGCTCGACGTAGTCGCGCAGGTAGGTGCCCGTGCTGCCGCCGCCGCCGCCATAAGCCTGGCTGATGCGGATCGCGCTGGCCGCGAAAGCGGCGTTCGCGACGAGGGCGAGGGCCGCCACCGTGCAGAGCGTGGTGACAATCTTCTTCATGGGGATCTCCTGATGAGATGCGATGGCGAGATGCGATCCCACAGGGGGCGCACTCGGGGGTCTCCGGCGTCTCGCACCGGTCCCGGGGCGACGGCCTTCCGCCTCGGGAGGTGAATCGGTAAAGGTTGCCGCAACAAGGATAGGCGAGGGCCGGGCGGCTGCTCAAGGCCCGGACACTGAAATTCACGCGTGTTCATGCGCGCGAAACCGGGCGCCATGGGGGTGAACACCCAATGTCGGCCGGGAGGGACCCCGAACCGCCGCCTTCAGGCCTTCCGGGACGTCCGGAACCAGGTGTTCACGGCGTTGGCCAGCAGGAAGACCGCGAACGCCCGCCCCAGCACGGCCTGCGGCAGCCGCAGGGCGAGCCCGGAGGCCAGCGGGGCACCCAGCAGGGCCCCTCCGGCGAGGAAGGGCACCAGCTTCAGGACCACGTTCCCGTGCCGGTGGTGCTCGATCGCCCCCATCGGCGCCGTCACGAGGATCAGCGCCAGCGACGTGCCCTGGGCGGTCTGCTGGGGCAGCCCGAACAGCAGCACGAGCGCCGGCACGGCGATGATGCCCCCCCCGACGCCCATGAATCCCGCCATGAGCCCGGTCCCCACGCCCACCGCGAGCGCCGCGAGCGCGCCCGCGACACCCGAGATCACCGCGGTGCCGCCCGCCGAGGGGGGCGTGCGAAAGACCATCCGGACGGCGACGAGCACGAGGAAGATCGCGAACGCCCGCGCGAGCCGCTCGCGGCTGGTGCGCGCCGCGAGTCGCGCGCCGAGCCGGGCGGCGAGGACGCTCGTGACGGCCATGATCGCGCCGACCGTCCACGCGACGTGCCCGCCCGAGGCGTACACGACGAGCCCGGCGACGGCGGTGGCGCCGATCGCGGCGAGCGAGGTGCCGTGCGCCTGGTGCTGCGTGAGACCGAACATGCCGGTGAGCATCGGCACCAGCAGGATGCCGCCGCCGACCCCGAACAGGCCCCCGGCGAACCCCGCGACGACGCCCGCGAGGAGCCCCCGCCAGAGGCCGCCGTTCGCGCCCAAGCCGGGCCGCCCTACGTGCCGGAGGCGGCCGTCGCGGCCGCGGACTTCTGCAGCAGCCGCACGGCGTCGGCGAAGCGCGTCGCGTTCGTGGGGGCGCCGAGCACGACCGCGATCACGTCGCGGCCCTGGGTGCGGATCCACGTCGCGAAGCAGTAGCCCGCCTCGAGGATGAACCCGGTCTTGCCGCCCAGCACCTCGTAGCGGCTGTAGAGCAGGCGGTTCGTGTTGTGCACGTCGTGCACGCGCCGGCCGGTCGCGAACTGGTACTGGCGCGTGGTCGTGATCTCCTGGATCAGCGGCTCGTGCGCCGCGGCATGCAGCAGCCGCGCGACGTCGGACGCGGTCGACACGTTGCGCTCGTCGAGGCCGGTGAACTCGACGAAGTGCGAGCCGGTGAGCCCCAGCTCGACGGCCTTGCGGTTCATGCGCGCCACGAACTCGTCGCCGTCGAGGCCCGACTCGCGCGCGAGCACGCGGGTCGCGACGTTGTCGGACGACATCAGGCTCATGTGCAGCAGGTCGCCGAGCGACACGACCTCGCCGTTGCGCAGCTGCGTGTGGCCGCCGCCGTTCAGCTCGGCGAGCGTCACCTCGACCTCGCGGTCGAGCTTCGGCTTCTGCTCGAGGAACACCATCGCGGTCATGAGCTTCGTGAGGCTCGCGATGGGCACCGGGCTGTCGGAGTTCTTCGCGAACAGCACCTCGCCCGTGCGCGGGTCCACGAGGATCGCGTTGCGCGCGTACACGCCCCCCGGAGGCGGGCGGCGGCCGCGGCGGCGCGTGGTGGCCTTGCGCCTGGCCGTGCTCTTCGCCGGGCCCGCGGTGGCGACGTGGGTCCTGGTCGACGTCGTGGTCTTGGTGGTGGCGGCGTCGGCCATCGTGGCCACGCCGGCGAGCAGGGCGAGAAGCAGCGTCACGCCCAGCGTGCGCAGGGCACGGAGCATCATCCAGCAGTCCTCCTGGGAGCCTTCCGGTGCGGCCGGAAAGCGCGACCGATTCCATCCTTGGTATCGGAAAACAGCGGTCGGGAACTTAGTGGCCGGATGGGACCGCCGTCAACGATTCGCTGGGGCCACCGCCATGCCGGACGATTCCCGCAGGAAGCGGACGAACTCCCGGCAGGCGTCCAGCGCCAGCGTGTCGGCCACGACCAGGTCGGCCTCGCGGTAGGGCTCCCGGCACTCCGAGAGCCGGGCCGGCAGGGCGCGCAGCGACTCCATCGCCGCCGACCAGGCCAGCACGGTGCCCTCGTCGGCCTGGGCCCGGCCGTCGCGCATGGTGACGCGGGCGGCACGGAGCACCTCGGGCAGGGCCCGCAACCGCCCGGTCGCGTGCTTCGCGCGCGCGCAGGCCCCGGTGCCCGGCGTCCGCGCGACGTCGAGCACGGCCCACGGCCCGAGGTGCAGGTAGGCGTCCGGGTCCCGGCGCCAGGCCCCGCTGGCGTACGGCGCGCGCTCGCGCGCGACCCGGGCGCGCAGCGTGTCGAGCGCCGCGGCGAGGTGCGGCGGGAGCGCCGCGCGGTCGAGCGTGTCGATCCGGGCCGCGAACGCCGCGAGCCAGGCGCCGTCGCTGCGCAGCGTGGCCTCGGTCACCGGCACCAGCTTCGCCTCGGCGCCGCGCACGCCCCAGCGCGAGGCGAGGTCGGGGCGCGCGTGCAGCAGGTGCCGCCGGTAGTCGGACTCGGCCGCGCGCAGCCGGGCCTCCGGCTTCGACGCCGGGGCCGAGCCGACGAGCGCGAGCGCGAGCAGCGTCGCCGGCAGGATGCGCGCCGCGCTCAGGGCCGTGGGACCACCGTCTGGACGAGCGACATCGGGTCGTCCACCTTGAGCGGCGCGTGCGAGAGGTAGGCCTGCCCGAACTTCGCGCCGATGTGCCAGCCCCAGTAGCGGGCGTTGGCCTCGAACGCCTCGCGCGGGTGCGGAAGCTGTGGCGGGCGCGGCCGGTCCGGGTGGTAGAACTGGCTCTGGTGCTGGTCGATCGCGTCGAGCCAGTCGCCGAAGTCCTCGGAGATGTCGACGATGAAGGTCGGCATGTGCCCCGGCGGGATGAAGTAGAAGTAGATCGCCTTCGCCTGGTAGGGCTCGCCGGGCACCGGCGCCTTCGCGAGGTGCGCGAGGTTGTAGGCGTTCGCGACGATCTGGCCCGACTTGTAGTGGTCGTTGTGGCCGAGCCCGCGGCCGATCGGCAGGTCGTAGAAGGGCGCGAGCACGATCTGCGGGCGGTGCTTGCGGATCACGCCCGCCACCGTGCAGCGATTCTCGAACGTGTCCTCGACCCGGCAGTCGCCGAAGTCGAGCGACTCGCGCACGTCCAGCTGCAGCAGCTTCGAGGCGGCGGCCCCTTCGGCGGCGCGAATCTCGGGGGAGCCCCAGCCCATGTCGCCCGTGGTCAGGTCCACGATGCCGGTCGTGTGGCCGTACCGCTTCATCTTGCGCAGCAGGCCGCCGCAGCCGATCTCCGCGTCGTCGGGATGCGGGCCGAACGCCAGGAAGTCCAGGGACATGCGCTCTCCGGTTTCGAACTCGAGGGGGGATGGACGCGCGGACCACGGGTCCCGCACCATAGCCCGGCCGCCGCGGCACCCGCCAGAGCGGGTGGGGCACCCGGGGCGGGCCGCCGGAACCGCGGCAGGCTGGCGCGACGAGGCTCGCAGCTTTGGTCTATCCTGCGAGCGGACCTGTCACTCCGCTGGGGATGGGATGCTCTATTTCGCCTACGGTTCCAACCTGAATCCGGACCAGATGCAGCGCCGGTGCCCCGGGCACGTGGTGGTCGGCATGGCCGCCCTGCACGAGTACCGCCTGACGTTCCCGCTGACGTCCCACGACTGGGGTGGCGGCGTGGCGAGCGTCGCGCCGTCCCACGGCACGAGCGTCTGGGGCATGGTCTACGAGCTGACCGACGAGCACCTCGCGGCGCTCGACCGCTACGAGGGCTTCCAGGGCCCCGCGGACCAGCACAACGTCTACGACCGCGAGGGCGTGTTCGTGGAGCTGACCCGCCCCGACGACGGCTCGATCCCGCGCCGCATCCGCGCGTACTGCTACGTCGCGCGTCCGGCGAACCCCGCGCCGCCTTCGCGCCGCTACCTCGACGCGATCCTCGAGGGCGCGCGGCGGCACCGGCTGCCCGACGAGTACGTCGCGGCGCTCGCGGCGACCGCGACGGCCGACGAGACGCCTCCGGCGCCGCCCGCCGAAGACCCGGCCTGACCCGCCGGGACTTCCCGGGCGGACCTCAGCCCTGCCGGCGCGCGCGCGCCGGCTTCGCGAGCCGCGCCAGCTCGCGCTCGACTTCCCGCCGCAGAGTCCGCCACGCGACCGCGACGTTGCGGCGGTTGGCGCGCACGTACGCGCCGGCCATGCGCGGGTCGCTGGCGGCGAGCCGCGTCATGCCGGCGAAGCCCGGCCCCGCGAG
>CAZIXL010000049.1:0-10578 GCA_964542885.1 uncultured bacterium | reverse complement strand
CGCTTCGCGCCACAGGGCGAAGCGCGAGGACGCGCGCGAAGCGGGCGTCGAGGCCTACCTGCCGGGAGGCGAGTGGCGCGACGCGCAGGGCCGCGCCGTGTACGTGCACGAGCGCCTGCGCTCGGCGATCGAGAAGCCGCGGCCGCACTGGGGCTGGCTGCCCGAGCCGCCGCCCGGCGAGCCGGAGCTGTCGGCGATCGTCGCCGGCGGCCTCTCGCGCATGCTGTTCCTCGACCTCGAGACGTGCGGGCTCGCGGGGGCGCCGGTGTTCCTGGCCGGCACGATGCACTGGAACGGCGAGGACTTCGTATTGCGGCAGTACTTCGCGCGCCACTACGGCGAGGAGCCGGCGCTGCTCGCCGCGGTGGCCGAGCAGGCGCGGGGCTTCGAGCTGCTGGTGACGTTCAACGGCAAGTCGTTCGACGCGCCGTTCCTGGCCTCGCGGGCGCTCGTGCACGCGGTGCCGCTCGCGCTGCCCCGGCACCACTTCGACCTGCTGCACGCCTCGCGCCGGCGCTGGAAGCTCGAGTTGCCGGACTGCCGGCTGCAGACGCTCGAGTCGCGCGTCTGCCGGCGGCGGCGTACCGGCGACGTGCCGGGCTCCGAGGTGCCGGGCCTCTACCACGAGTACGTGCGGCACGGCGACCCCTGGCGGCTCGTTCCCGTCTTCCACCACAACCTGCTCGACGTGATCACCATGGCCGACGTGCTGCACGCGCTGTGCGCCGGCCGCGGTCCGCGCCCGCCCCGGCGGTCGTCGGGACCCGCCCGCCAGGCGTAGCCGGGCGTGGCCCCGGGGGGCTCCGGGGCGCCGCGGGGAGGCCGCCGGACGCCCGAAGCCGGTCCCCGGGAGCACGTTGGCGCCATGCCAATCTCGGGCATTGACGCGCGCTCCGCGGCCGCCGGATACTCGGGCCGCAGTACGTCCATCCGTGGGTCGTTCCGAGCCGAATCTGGTGCGTCAGTGATCTATCGCAATCGCAATCACGCTTCACCGTCGGCCGAGTCGCTCGTTCGCCCCTCTGCCTGAGTCCGCCTCAGCGGGAGACCCTGCTGAGGCATTTGTGTTCCAGTCCACGTCGTACCAACGGCATCACCAGGAGGCAGAAGGCAACCATGGCGACCGGGGAAGACAAGAGCATCACCTGCGTGGACTGTGGAGAGGAGTTCCTCTTCACCGCGAGTGAGCAGGCGTTCTATCGCGAACGCGGCCTGACGAACGAACCGACGCGCTGTCGCACCTGCCGCGAGCGCCGCATGGCGCGCCGTGCACCGTCCGGGGGCGGGGGGTGGGGTTACGCCGGTTGGGGGGTCTACGGGGGCTGTGGCGGGTGGGGCGGCGGGGGGGGCGGCGGTTCGCGCCAGATGTACCCGGCCACGTGCTCGAACTGCGGCCAGGAGACGATGGTCCCGTTCCAGCCGACGGGCGGCCGGCCGGTGCTCTGCCGCGACTGCTTCCAGGCCTCGAAGGGCGGTGGTGGTGGTGGTGGCGGCTCGCGGGGCGGTGGCGGCGGCGGTGGCGGCGGCGGCCGTCCGCATCGTTCGGCCCCGTCGGTCGGCCCCAGCGAGGGCCGCGCCCAGGGCTCGGTGAAGTGGTTCAACGACTCCAAGGGCTTCGGTTTCATCGCCACCGACGAGGGCGAGGACGTGTTCGTGCACTTCTCGGCCATTTCCGGCGACGGCTTCAAGTCGCTGGCCGAGGGGGACCGGGTCGAGTTCGACCTCGTGTCGGGTCCCAAGGGCCGCCAGGCCGCGAACGTCGTCCGCATCTAGAGTCACTGAAGCGAGGAAAACAAACCGCCGATAAGACTTGCGGGCCTCCGCGCCTCGGACCGAACCGGCCCGTCGTGGTGCGGAGGCCCGGTCGGTTTTCGGCGGATAGGGACATCCATGATCGAAACGCAGCGCGTCTTCACCTCGCTGAGTGAGGAGTTCGTCGAACTCTTCATGAAGCACCATCCCGTCGCGGCGACGCAGGCGGGCATCCACGACTACGACCACCTCATGCCCGACGACTCGCCGGACGGCCTGAGGGAGCGCTCGGTGTGGCTGCGCGACCTCGAGCAGCGCCTGGCCGCGTCGGTGCCGTGGGAAGAGTTGCTGCCCGAGGCGCGCGTGGACTACGCGCTCCTGCGCTCGCGGATCTCCGCCCTGCGCGCCGACCTCGAGGAGATCAAGGCGGCGCAGAAGCGCCCGGCCATCTACCTGCTGCGCGCGTTCCACGGGGTGCACCTGCTCCTCTCGCGCACGTTCGCGCCGCTCGACGAGCGCAAGGAGGCGGCGGTCTCGCGCCTCATGGCGATTCCCGAGTACCTCGAATCCGCCAAGGCCAATCTCGATCGCGTGCCGCCGGTGTTCCTGCGCATCGCGCTCCAGATGGCCGCGCAGGGCCCGGGCTTCGTGGACGACGTCGTGCGCCAGCTGCTGCGCCAGTTCCCCGGCGAGGCCGAGCGCCTCGAGCACGCGGGCAGCCGCGCGCGCACCGGCTTCCTGCGCTTCCACGACCACCTCGAGAAGGAGCTGAAGCCGAAGGCCGAGGGCAGCTTCGCGGTGGGCGAGCGCTGGATGAACTACAAGCTCGAACGTGAGCACCTGCTTCCCTACACGTGCGGCGAGCTCGAGAAGCTGGGCCGCGAGCACATCGCGCACACGCGCGTGCTGCTCGAGGAGGAGGCGCGGCGCGTGGACCCGAAGCGCTCGTGGCGCGAGCTCATCGCCGAGGGCCTCGAGCGCGCGCCGGAGTCCAACTGGCTGCGCGAGTCCTACGTGGCCGAGATGGAGCGCGCGCGGCAGTTCGTGATCGACCGCCGCATCGTGCCCGTGCCGGCCAATGCGAAGCTCGAGGTCGTCGACACGCCCGTGTTCGAGCGGCCGATGACGCCGTACGCGTCGTACCAGGCGCCGGCGCCGTTCGACGCCGACCAGACGGGCTTCTTCCACGTGACGCCGATCGACCTGCGTCGCAACAAGGAGGAGCAGGCGCGCCAGCTCTCGGGCCACTGCGCGCCGATGCTGCCGATCGTGGCGCTGCACGAGGGCTACCCGGGCCACCACCTGCAGGTGCTGCACGCGAACCAGGCGCCCACGCGGCTGCGCCGGATCTCGAACAGCGAGGTTTTCTCGGAGGGCTGGGCGCTCTATTGCGAAGACCTGATGTGGGAGCAGGGCTTCTTCACCTCGGACCCGCTCACCCGGCTGTTCCAGCTCCGCACGCTGCTGTGGCGCGCGTACCGCGTCGTGCTCGACGTGGCGCTGCACACGGGCCGCATGTCGCACGAGCAGGCGGTGCAGCAGCTGGTCGAGGAGGTGCAACTCGAGCCGGCGATGGCCGCCACCGAGGTGGACCGCTACGTCATGTCGCCGACCGAGCCGCTGGGCTACCTGCTCGGCAAGCTGGCGATCGTCGAGCTGCTCAACGAGGCGCGCCGCCGCATGGGCGCCGGCTTCGACCTGCACGCGTTCCACGCGGCGCTGCTCGGCAGCGGCACGATCCCGCCGGCGCTCGTGCGCGAGGAGCTGTGGGATCGGCTGAAGGTCTCGTGAGGCGCGTGGCGAGGCTCCTGGGGCCGCTGTGCGTGCTCGCGCTGCTGGCCGTGGCGCCGGCCCGGGCGGTCGTGCCCGGGCAGAAGTACGCGCTCGACCCGACGCGCACGGGACTGCCGTTCGAGGACGTCACGTTCCGCTCGGTCGGGGACAGCGTGACCCTGACCGGCTGGTGGTTCGACGGGCCCGCGCGCTCGCCCGTGATCGTGTGCTTCTCGCGCGGCCACGGCACGATGGCGGACCTGCTGCCGTCGGTGCGCGAGCTGGTCACCCGCGGCTTCACCGTGATGACGTTCGACTACCGCGACTTCGGCCCGGGCGGACCCGGGGACGCGGACTCGCTCGCGAACCTGGTGTTCGCGTCGCGCTGGGTGCTCGACGGTCGCGGGGCGCTGGCGTACGCGCGCGCGCACGCCGGCGGGCGGCCCGTGTTCGCGTGGGGGCAGGACCTGGGCAGCGCCGTGGCGGTCGGCGCGGCCTCGCGCGACTGGGCGTCCGTGGACGCGGTGGCCGTCGAGGGCCTGTTCCGCTCCTCGCTCGAGCAGACCGAGCAGAACGGCACGGCGCAGATCCCCGGCGTGCAGCGCATGCACCGGCTGTACGTGGACCCGCGCGACGAACCGGTCTCGGCCGTGCCCGTGCTGCGCGTGCCGCTGCTCGTGGTGCTGGCCGGCAAGGACGCGGTGACGCCGCCCGACGTGACCCAGCGGCTGGTCATGCGCACGTTGTCGATCGTCGAGCGCTGGCCGATCCCGGCCGCGGGCCACGACGGCGCCGAGCTGACGCCCGGCTACTTCGACCGGCTGGCCGGCTGGTTCAAGCGCATCGCGACGCTGCTGCCCAAGCGTACGACGCCGTAGCGGGCCGGGCCCGCGCGGGGAACGAAACGGGGCGGGACCCGTGAGGTCCCGCCCCGTTCGTGTCCTGCGGGCTCAGCGACCGTACGGGTAGAGACCCCGCAGGCCCTCCTCGAGTCCGTCGATCCGCACGGGAAGCGCCGCGCCGCCGTCGGCCGGGCGTGCGCGCGACGACGTCGCCGTGGCGTAGTCCGACACGACGAGGTGCGGGATCGTCGATCCCCACCGGGCGTTCACCGCGTCGATCAGCGCGTTGCACATGACCGCGTGGGCCAGGTCGTTCGGGTGCACGCCGTCGAGGCTGAAGAGGCCGCCGGTCACGAAGTCGGTCGTGTACGTGGTCGCGCCGAGCGTGACGCCGTTGGCCTTGATGTCCGACAGCAGCGTGTGGAAGTCGACCAGCGTGGTCCACGGCCGGTTCGCCACCAGCGAGTCCAGCGCGGCGTTCATGCTGAACGTCGTGTTGTTAATCGTGGTCTGCTCGGCGTCGTCCAGCACCTGCGAGTCGAGCAGCGGCCGGCCGTTCCCGGGCGCGGCCGGGTTCAGGTAGTTGTAGCCGCCGACCGGGAAGCCGGTACCGACGGCCAGCGAGTCCTTGGCCGTGAGCAGCACCAGCGCCGTCGGGCTCAGCGAGCCGCCGCCCGGGCCGATCAGGGCCACCGGCGTGTTCGTGATCGTGCTGATCGTGACGGGCGAGAACGTCGTGCAGAACGGGATGCTCGTCACGCCGGGAACGTTGAAGACCGCGACCTTCGCATTGGGGTCGAGCGCGTGCAGCGTATTGAGCGCGCCCTGCACCGCGGCGGCGTAGTTCGCGACCGGGAAGACGTTCGCCGTGCCCGACGTCGCGGCGCCCAGCACCTCGTTGGCGCCGAACTCGTAGGTGACGAACGTCGGTGCGACGCGGGCCAGCTGCTGGATGCCCAGGCCGCGGCTGCGGTAGATGAGGTTGAAGAACGTCTTGTTGTAGCCCGCGCCGCGGACCGGGTTCGGGTCCACGGTGTACAGCGTGCTGTCGACGAGGTCCGCCGCCAGTTCCCCGGGCACCGCGAGGTTGTGGTAGTCGGTCGCCTGCGCCGCGTTGAGCGGCGTTCCGGGCGTGCGGCCGGTGTTGCCGATCACGAGCGGCGAGAGCGACTGGAGCTGGAGCAGCGTGAAGGTCGGCGGATAGGGCCCGATGCCGTCGCCGCCCACGGCGGGCAGCGTGAACTGGCCCGTGCCGTCCGAGAGCACGGAGCGGCCGACCTGCGCCGCGAACAGCGCCGGGAAGGCGTGCACCTGGTGCCGGTTCACGAGGCCGCCCGACTGGTAGCCGGCCGAGATGCTCGTGCCGACCGCGGCCACGTTCGAGAAGTCGGCCGAGCCGCTCGTGAGCGTCGGGCCGTTGATGACGTCGATCTTGCTGCAGGGTCCTTCGCAGCCGGCGAGGAACGCCGCCACCGCGAGGACCGGGAGGATGCGAAGCACGTTTCTCATGGTTCTCGTTCTCCCGTTCACCAGTGGTAGGCGAGGCTCAGGCCCATGCCGTTGACGAAGTTCTTGTAGGTGCCGTCGAAGCCGTCGCGCTCCTTGCCTTCGGTCGAACGGTCCTCGAAGAACAGCGCCATGTCGTACCAGTCCACGGTCCACTTGCCGAAGTCCTTGCTCAGGCCGATCGTGGCGCCGTGGCGGTTGGCATCGGGCAGCAGCGGAGTGACCGACTCGGTCGGGGCTGCCGCCTGGTCGAAGTAGTAACCGAAGCGGTACGCGAAGTTCGCCAGCCGGTGCTCGGCACCGACCATGATGCGGAACGAGTCGTCGTATTCCTCGGGCAGCGCCGTGTTCAGGTCGGGGCTCGAGGGGAACTCGAGCGAGAGCGAGTCGAACGCCGACCACGCCGTCCAGTTGAAGTCGGCCTCCCACGTCCACTGCGGCGTCGGGTGCCACGCCGCGCCGATCGAGAAGATCGACGGGAAGTGCAGCGTCGTGTGCACGTTCGACTGCGTGGCGGGCAGGCCCGCCGCGACGGCCGCGTCGAACGCCACGTTGCCGGTCGGGATCTGCTTGAACGTCGCCTCGCCGTCGGTGATGTCGACGTCCACCTGGCTGCGGTAGAAGGTGCCGAACTCCCACTGGTCGTTCGGGCTCCAGAGCGCCGCCGCGTTCCAGCCGTAGCCGGGCTTGTTGCTGGCCTTGAGCTTCACGTCGGCGACGTTCGCCTTGGCGCCGCCGCCGCCGGGCACGACCTCCTCCTGCACCTGGTTCAGCTCGACGCCGGCGAACAGCGTGTTGAAGCCGCCCGAGAACGACAGCCGGTCGGTCGCGGCCCAGGCCAGGTTGAGCCCGGCGTTCAGGCCGGCGAGGCTCGCCTTGGTCACGCGATCGCGGCCGGTGAACGCATGCGGGTTCTTCCACTCCACGCCCAGGCCGAACGGGGCGTTGAAGCTGACGCCGTAGGCCCAGTGCTTCGCGAAGTGGTTCGTCCAGTACACGGTCGGCGGGAAGAAGTTGCCGGGCTGCATCTCCTCGCTCACGCCGAAGCCCGGGTAGGGATCGATGCCCGCGAAGCTCGTGCTGGTGTGCAGCCAGGTGCCGCCGACGTAGAACTGCTTGCCCTCCAGGCGCACGAGCGCGGCCGGGTTGTAGAACGCCGCCGAGGCGTCGTGCACCGAGGCCGTCTGCGCGCCGGCCATGCCGAGCGCGGCCGCGCCCTGTTCGTAGATACCGTAGCCCGCGGCGAGCGCGGCCGCCGGCACGAGGATGGCCGCCGCGAGTGCGGCCGCGATCGCGCTTCGGAGGAGTCTCATGTTGCCCTTTCGGAAGGTGGTGTGACGCACGGAACGGAGACAGGGAAGACGGACAGCGAGGGACTCAGGCGCCGGTCGTCGTGTAGAGCGACTCGATCAGCGCTTCGAATTTCTGCGAGATGACCCGGCGCCGGACCTTGAGCGTCGGCGTGAGCTCGCCGGCGTCCTGGCTCAGGTCGCGGTCGAGCAGCGCGAATTTCTTGATCTGCTCGAACGGCGCGAGGTCGGCGTTCAGCTTGTCGATCTCGCGCTGGTAGATCGCGAGCACGGGCGGCAGCCCCAGCAGTTCGTGCCGGGTGGCGTGCTTCCAGCCGCGGGTGCGGGCCTCGGTCTCGAGCACGGCGAAGTTGGGCACGAGCAGGCACACGCAGTAGGGGCGCCGATCGCCGAGCATGACGGCCTCGGTGATCCACTTGGCCGTCTTGAGCCGGCTCTCGAGCGGTTGCGGCGCGACCTTCTTGCCGCCGGCCGTGACGAGCAGGTCCTTGAGCCGGTCGGTGATGTGCAGGTAGCCGTCGCCGTCCAGGTGGCCGACGTCGCCGGTGTGGAACCAGCCGCCCTCGAGCGCGCGGGCGGTCGCCTCGTCGTTGCGGAAGTAGCCGATCATGACGTGCGGGCCGCGCGTGAGGATCTCGCCGTCGTCGCCGATGCGGACCTCGACGCCGGGCACCGCGGGCCCGACGGAGGCCGGCCGCTCGCGGCCGGGCGGGTTCAGGCAGATGACGGGCGAAGTCTCGGTGAGCCCGTAGCCCTCGACGATCGGGATCCCGACCGCGAAGAAGAACTCCATGATCTTGGGCCCGAGCGGCGCACCGCCCGAGATGCAGAAGCGCAGCTTGCCGCCCACGCGGGCGCGCACCTTGGCGCCCACGAGCCGGTCGGCGATGCCTGCCTGCAGCGCGAGCAGGCCCGCCGGCTTGCGGCCCCCGAAGTGCAGCCGGGCCACGGCGACGCCCGTGTGCAGCCCCCAGAAGAAGATGTTCTTGCGCAACGGCGGCTGCGCGAGCGCGTTCTCCATGACGCGCGCGTACACCTTCTCGTAGAAGCGCGGCACGCCCGTGAGAACGGTCGGATGCACTTCCATCGCGTCGGCCGCCACGGTCTCGAGGCTCTGCGCGTAGGCGATCGTCGCGCCCGCCGAGAGCATCGCGTACAGGCCGGCCATGCGCTCGAAGATGTGGCACAGCGGCAGGAACGAGAGGCAGGTGTCGGCCGGGTTCAGGTTCACGACCTTCAGGCACGCCTCGACGTTCGAGGCGATGTTCGAGTGCGAGAGCATGGCGCCCTTGGGGTCGCCGGTCGTGCCCGAGGTGTAGATGATGGTCGCCAGGTCGCCGGGCTTCACCTCGGCCGCCATGCGGCGGAACTCGCCGGGTGTCGCCGCGCGGTGACGCTCGCCCGACTCGAGCAGGTGCGCGAACGAGTGCGAGCGGCCGGCGGTCGGCGGGGCAGGCTCCATGGCCACGATCGCCTTGAGCTGCGGCAGCGAATCGGCGATCTGCTCGAGCTTGTCGAGCTGTGCCGGCGTCGAGACGATGCACACCTTCGCCTCGGCGTTTTCCAGGATGAATCGCACCTGCTGCGCGGTGAGCGTCGGGTAGATCGGCACCGTGACGGCGCCCAGTCCCAGGATCGCGAGATCGGAGACCGCCCACTCGTAGCGGTTCTCCGCGAGCAGCGCCACGCGGTCGCCGCGGGCGACACCCAGTTCGCGCAGCCCGAACGCGAGGCTCTCGACGTCGGCGAGCGCGTGCGTCGCGGGGATGGACTCCCAGCCGACCGCGTTCTTGCGCATGAACTGCGACGGCTTCTTCAGGCGGTCGACGGTGTCGAGGAAGATTCCGATCAGGGTGCCGGCCAAGATCCCTCCAGGGGCACGGGACTCCCTCGCCGCGGCTGGCGGAGGGCCCGCCATTGGTAGCATCGGGTTCGTCGACGCGACAAGGGCTTATTGACAATCCATGGACCCGCGACGAATGTTCGCGCGGCCCGGCGCATCCCGCGCCGGTGCTTCCCGAGGAGCGCACCATGACCGGCCTCCGCGCCGTTCCTTCCGGCATCCGCGGATCGCTCGCGTTCGCGGCCGCCGCGCTCGCCCTGTTCGCGCTCGGCGCACCGGCCGCGCGGGCGGCCACGGCCGAGGAGTCCCTCGCGCTCGGCGCGCGGGAGTACGCCGCCGCCCGGCTACCCGAGGCGCGGACCGCGTTCCAGGCCGCGCTCGAGGCGGCGCCCGGTGACTACGCGGCGCTCTGCCGGCTCTCGCAGGTCGAGTCCGAGCTGGCCGAACTGCAGAAGGGCGACGAGCAGCGCGCCACCCGCGCCGCGGCCGTCGAGCATGCCCGGGCGGCCGTCAAGGCAGCGCCCGACTCGGCGGGCGGGCACGTCTGGCTGGCGGTGGCGCTCGGGCGCCAGGCGCTGAGCGAGGGGCCCAAGACCAAGCTGGCCCTGTCGCGCGAGATCAAGTCCGAGGTGGACCGGGCGCTGCAGCTGGACCCGGACATCGGCCGCGCCTGGCACGTCGTGGCGATGTGGAACGTGAAGCTCTCGAGCCTGAACACGCTCGAGCGCATGGCCGCGAACGCGGTGCTGGGCGGCGTGCCGAAAGGCGCGTCGTTCGAGAACGCCGACAAGGCGTTCCAGAAGGCGATCGCGCTCGAGCCCGACTACGTGAACCACCGACTCGAATACGGACGATTCCTGAAGGACCGTGGCCGCAAGGACGAGGCGCGGCGGGAGCTGCAGAAGGCCGTTTCGCTCCCGCCCACGAGCGACGCGCTCGACGCGCGTTACCAGGCGGAGGCGAAGGAGCTGCTCTCGAAGCTCAGGTAGCGCATCCGTTGGGTGGGAAGGGACGCGGGGACATGAACCCGACGAGTGGCTGGATCCTTGGCGGCGTGCGCACGCCGTTCGCGAAGGCGGGCGGTGTCTTCCGCAAGGTGCCTTCGTACGAGCTGGGCCGGATCGCGGTCGCCGAGACGATCGCCCGGGCGGAACTGGACCCCGGGCGCCTCGACGAGGTCGTGCTGGGCAACTGCGCGATGCCGTCCGAGGCCGCGAACTCCTCGCGGATCGTCGCGCTGCGCGCGGGTGTTCCCGAGCGCGTGCCGGCGTTCACCGTGCACCGCAACTGCGCCTCCGGCATGGAGGCCGTGGCGAGCGCGCTGTACCGGATCGCCGCGGGCGACGCGAAGCTGGTGATGGCGGGCGGCATGGAGAACATGACCCAGATCCCGCTCCAGTTCCGTACCGAGTACGCGGAGTGGCTCGAGGGGCTCATGCGCGCGAAGACGCCCGCGGCGAAGCTCGGCCAGCTGACGCGCTTCAAGCCCGCGATGCTCGCGCCGCGCATCGCGATCGCCGAAGGACTCACCGATCTCGTGTGCGGGCTCAAC
>CAZIXL010000048.1:0-10683 GCA_964542885.1 uncultured bacterium | reverse complement strand
AGTTCGCGCCCCCGTCGCGCGAGACCTCGACGTTCACCGCCGTCGTGGTGATGCCCTTGGTCCACGTGATCGTCCGCAGCGTGTTCGACTGGAACACTTCGCCGCCGTTGGGGCTCGTCACCACCGGGTTCGTGTTCGAGGTCGAGGCGCAGCCGCCGGTGAACATCGTCAGGTTGTTGGTCGCCAGGTTCGCGAGCACGAAATCGATGCGCCCGTCCTCGTTGAAGTCGGCGGCCGCGATCGCGACCGGCGTCGTCCCCGTCGTGACCAGGCCGCCGCCGATCGTGAACGTGCCGTCGCCGACGAGGGACGAGCCGTCGCCGAAGTACACCTCGAGCGCGCCGATGCTGCTCGCGGTCGCGAGGTCCTCGATGCCGTTGCGCGACGGATCCGCGACGACGAGGTCGGCCTGCGGAAGGCTCAGGTAGTCGGTCGCGGCGCCGATCGTCGCGACGCCGCCCGAGCGCGTGGTGCGGTGCACGCTGACCCCGGCCGCCTGCGCGACCGCCACGTCGGGATCGCCGTCGTCGTCGAAGTCGTGCAGCACCACGGCGTGCGGGCCGGTGAACGTGGGAATGCTCGCGACGGTGAAGTCGCCGCTGCCGAAGCCGCTCTCGCCCGTGTTGGTGAGCTGGCTGAGCGTGTTCGAGCCGAAGTTGGCGGTGACCAGGTCCAGGTCCCCGTCGCCGTCCAGGTCGGCCGCGGCGATCCCCTCGGGCTGCGAGCCGACCGCGTAGTACGCGGGGCTCTGGAAGGTGCCCGCGCCGTCGCCGATGGCGTTGATCTGCGCGAGGAAGACGGCGACGCGGTTGTTGACGCTGTCGGCGACGGCCAGATCGAGGCTCCCGTCGTCGTCGAGGTCGGCGGCGACGATCCCCACGCAACGGCCGATGCCCGAGACGGTGACGCCGGCCGCGAACGTGCCGTCGCCCACGCCGCCCGTGCCGTTCCCCCGGAACGTGGTCAGTCCGCTCGCGTGCGTCACCGCGAGGTCGAGGATCCCGTCCTCGTCGAAGTCCCCGATCGCGACGCGGTTCGCGGCGCCGGAGGTGGCGTAGACCGTCGCGCCGCCGAACGTGGCGTTGCCCACGCCCCCGGTGCCGTTCCCGTGCAGGATGGCGACGCCGCCCGACACCGCGACCGCCAGGTCGAGGATGCCGTCCTCGTCGAAGTCCGCCGCCTCGACGTCGCGGGGTGACGTGACGGGGCCACCGACGGTGACGGGCGTGTTGACGGTCGGGCAGATGCTGAACGTGCCGTTGCTGCCGTCCGACGCCGTGGGCTCGTCCACGCTGCTCACCTGCACGCGCAGCTGGTTCGAGTCGAGGATCGGCGCGTACCACGTCTGCGACCCGTCGTCGGGCGTCGAGGCCGCGATGGTCACCGGCGAGCCGTTGTTGACCGTGTAGGTGAGCTTGACGTTGCCGCCGAAATTGCTGGACCACGTGACGGGGATCGGCTGCATGGTGCCGTAGAACTCGCCGCCGTTGGGCGTGAGCAGCGTGATCGACGGCGAGTAGAGCGACCCGTCGCCTTCCCGGTGGTTGGCGAGGATCCCCGCGGGCGCCTGCCAGGCGAACATCACGCCGCCACCGCCGTCGTCGCCCATCTGGACGTTCGACTGCAGGCCGTCGTCGGAGCCGGGCTGCGTGGCCCCCGAATGGAACGTGTTCCACAGCACGCTGCCGGTCGCGCCGACGTGCGTCACCTCGACGTCGCCGCTCTGGTCGAGGAAGTCGTCGTTGCGCGGGATCGTCACGTAGCCGAAGTACGCGCCGTTCGCGCCGTCGGGCGTCATCGTGAGCGCGCTCTGGTCGTTCTCGCTCGTGTTCACGGCAGCGCCGCCCGAGGTCCACTGGCGCGTCCCCGAGGCGTCGTAGCGCTGGCCGCGGATGTCGTTCCGGTACGGGACGCCGCCCGGCCCCACGACGCCCGAGTTCCGGCCGTCCACCCAGCCGACGATGCAACCGCCGGCTCCGTCGTCGACGATGCGCACGCCCCGCTGCGTGCTGGCGCTGGCGCCGCTGCTCACCACGACCTCGGCGCTGCTCGTCGAGCCCCACAGCGGATTCACCGTGCCGCCCGGCGCCACGCGGGTCACGAACAGGGCGCCGTTGGAGGCCGAGAAGGCGGCCGTGAGACCGTCCGTCGCGTCCCAGATCGCGTCGGCGAAGACGATCGCGTTGGCCGCGTTCTCGTAGACGGTGTTCCCCTGCGAGCCCCACTGGACGACCCCGCTGCTGTTCACGCGGCTCGCACGCAGGCGGTCGGGCCCCGTCGAGTTGGTCTCCTCGGTCCACACCGCCACGAGCCCCTCGCCGTCGGCGAGCACCGTGTGCACGAACATGTCGTTGCCGGTCTGGGTCGAGGTGCCGAGCAGCACGCCCGCCGCGCCGAAATCGAGCGTGCCGGTCTTCGAAACGCGCTGCACGCGCACCGTGTCGACGCCGCCGATGGACCCCTGCCCGATCCAGGCGGCCACCAGCTTGCCGCTCGTGGTCACGCCCGCGCGCGGCTGCGCGGTGAGGCCGCTGGACGTGCCACCCACGCGGATGCCGGGGAACGGGATCGTGGGATTGCCGTTCGCGTCCACGTGCTGGGCGTAGGTGCCGAGCGTGAAGCCGGTGCCCGAGAACGCGATCACGTATACGATCCACGCGCCACCCGAGCCGTCCGCGAGGACCGTCGGGGTGTCGGGCAGCCCTTCGGCCGGCCCGACCAGCAGGCCGTTCGCGCCGCCCCACAGCCGCGTCCCGTCCCGATCGAGCCGCTGCATCTTCAGGGAGTCCGGCGTGCTCGCGGCGTTCTGCCGGAAGGCCACGATCATGCCGCCGTGGCCGTCGGAACAGAGGCTCGAGAAGCCCCCGCCCGGCACCGGGAAGTCGAACGAGAGGATGTTGTTCGGGACGACCGTGTTCCCCGCCTGGGCCCAGGCGGCGAAGGCCGGCCGGGTGCCGGCGAGGGTCAACAGCGTGGCGGCGAGGATCGCGAGCGTGCGCATGGGGCCTCCGGGGAAGGGATGGGCTTCACCCGCGTAGTCGCCCCCAGGCGCGCGGACGTCACAGTCGATCCGTGGCGCGGCCCGGATCGTGCGCGACGATCGGCCTCAGGTCGTGCCGCCCGCCCCCCGCTCCGGCGCCCCGCCCAGCTTCCGCAGCGCGTCCTCGAGCAGCAGGATCTGGCGCTTCTGCATCTCGACCAGATCGGCCCAGTCGCGTTCGCGCAGTTCGTCGAACTTGGCGTGCAGGCGCGTGATTTCGGCCTCGGAGCGGACGTTCACGTCGAAGTCGATCTTCGCGTCGAGCCGGTCCTTCGCGGCCTGGCGGTTCTGGCTCATCATGATGACCGGCGCCTGCAGCGCCGCGAGGCACGAGAGCACCAGGTTGAGCAGGATGAATGGGAACGGATCGAAGCGGCGGGTGGTCTCGGTGTTCCAGATCATCCACACGAGCATCATCAGCAGGAACGTGCCGATGAACGTCCAGCTGCCGCCGAACTTCGCGACCTGGTCGGCCACGCGCTGCCCGAAGGTCAGCTGGTCCTCGAAGACCTCGTTCAGGTTGCGCGTGTGCACGGTGCGCCCGCGCAGGCGGTCGACCACGCGCTTCTCGAAGTCGCTCAGCTTCTGCAGCTGCTGCGTCACGTCGGCCACCGAGAGGCCCTTGCCCACGACCGCGCTCGCCTTGCGCGTCACGGGCCGCAGCCGCCGGGCGATCCCCAGCACGAGCATGGCGCCGAAGAGCGACACGACGAGTTGCGGCAGCATCGCGCTCGGGCCCGAGATGCCGAACAGAGACAGGAGCCAGCCGCCGACCAGGCCGCCGATCAGGCCGAGGATGACGTTGCCGGTCACGCCGTAGTCGCGGCCCTTCATGAGCCGGCCCGCGAGCCAGCCGGCGACGAGGCCGGTGGCGATCCAGATCAGGAATTCCATGGTTCCTCTCCTCGCGTCGGGTGGCGCAGGCCGGGACACGCCGGAGCGCGCGGGCCACGGCTGGAAATCGTGCGGACACGATAGCACCGCGACCTCGGGCCGGAGTGCCGGCTCCTGATTCTCCCCGTGGCGGCCAGGGCGTGGGAGTGTAGGTTGTCGGGCAGCCGCGTCGTGCTCGCCCATGGGGGCGGCGCCGTCGGCCCTGCGCCACCTTTCGAGGAACACGATGCCCCGACGCGGCACACAGCACATCCGGAAGCATCCCTCGGGCATGCGCCGGTTCGTTCCGCTCGCGCTCGCGCTGCTCACGCTCGGCGGCGGGTGCGCGCCGCCCGCGCCCGCGCCCCCGCCGCTGCTGCGCATCACCGGGCGGGAGTTCATGTTCGGCATGCCCGACACGTTCCCAGCCGGACTCGTGCGCGTGCGCTTCGTGAACGACGGCGGCTTCTGGCACCACGCGCTGTTCGTGAAGCTGGACTCGACGCAGACCGCGGAGGGCTACCTCGAGGCACTGCGCCGGGGAGACGAGTTTCCGCCCGGCGCGATCGACCACGGCGGGCCCGCGCTCACCGCGCCGGGAGACTCGCTGGACGTGGTCGTGCGCTTCACACCCGGCCGCTGGGTGGCCATGTGCACCGCGTCCGGAGGCGGCGCGTGGCACGCGACCATCGGCATGTGCACCGGCTTCACCGTGGCCGCGGCGCCGGGAGCGAGCGAGGCCGCGGAACCGCGCACCGACCTCGTGCTGGCCATGCGGGACGACGGTTTCGGTTTTCCCGACTCGCTCGCGCCCGGCCGCTACTGCGTGCGCATCGAGAATCACGGCCGCCGCTGGCACGAGTGCGACGTGCTCCGGCTCGAGCCGGGACGCTCGCATGCGGACGACCGCCGCTGGCGGGATTCTCTGCAGGCGGGCCCGGCGCCGAGCCGCCCGGTGGGCGGCACCGCCGACTTCCCCCCCGGCGACGTGCAGTGGAGCTTCATGGACCTGCGCCCAGGCCGCTACGTCCTCACGTGCGACATGCCGGGTGACTCGGCGCACTGGCAGGAGTTCCGCGTCGGCCCGGTCCGCTGACGCGGCACTCCGCCGGCCCCTACTCGCGCACCTCGAGGCCGTAGGCCTCGATCTCGGCGAACATCCGGCGCGGGTCGCGGGGCTCGAAGCGCTCGCCCTCGCGAAGAGAGGCGCCGCGGATGCGGTCGACGCGGAACATGCGCGGCTCGCCGCGCAGGCGGTCGTGCGCGAGCAGGTACCAGAGCGGCGTCGCGACCAGCAGGCCGTGAGGCTCGATCGTGCGGGTCGTGGGCGCGCCGTGGCGGTCGGTGTACTCCAGGTCCAGCGCACGCCCGCCGATGAACGCCTGCTCGCAGGTGCGGTAGAGCCCGGCGTCGAGCGGCTTCGCGGCGTCGGTCAGCTCGCGCGAGGCGGGCCTCGCGACCACGATCCGCTCGATCACGGCGAGGATCGCGGCCCGGCGCTCGCGCGGCACCGAGCCGAGCACCTTGTCGACGGCCGGGGCCAGCGCGCGGCCCGCGGGCAACGAGCCGAGCACGGCGGCAATGCGGTACGACAGCCACAGGCTCACGGCCTCGTCCACCGACAGCGCGAGCGGCGGCATGGTGTAGTCGCGGTGCAGTTGCAGCCCTCCCCCGCGCCCGGGCTCGCCCACGATCGGCACGTGCTGCTCGCGCAGCGCGGCCAGGTCGCGGAACACCGTGCGCTCGTCCACCTCGAAATGCCGGGCCAGGTCGGCCACGGTCACCGGCGTGCGGCGGCGGCGCAGGTACTCGGTGATCGCGTGCAGCCGTTCGCTGCGCTTCATGACACCTCTCAAAGGTGACACGGGATGTCAGGGTTGCGGCGTCCAATGCCTCACGTCGCGCGGGGTGCCGGCGCGACGGACCACACCGGCGGGGCAGGATGCGCGAGCCACGGGGCCCGCGCAACGCCCGCGCCGGACGAACCGACCCGCGCTCCACCCGGAGGAATCACCCATGTCGTTCCAGATCCATCTCGGCGGTTGGGACCAGCAGCGCCTGCGCCACGGCATCACGCTCCGCCTGCTCGAGCAGCTTCCCGAGGACGAGCTGGCGAGCCACCCGATCGCGAACATGCGCACGCCGGTCGAGCTGGTCGTGCACTTCTACGGGTTCATGCGCCTGGCCGCCGAGAGCGTGCTCTCGGGCTCGCTGGGCACGTTCGACGACGCCGGGACGGTCGCGTCGATCAAGACGAAGAAGCAGTTGCTCGACTTCGTGAAGCAGCAGTGGGCCGCGGCCGACCGCGCGGCGACGAGCGTGAGCGAGAAGCAGCTCGACGCCATCGTCACGACGCCGTGGGGCGAGTTCCCCGGCCGAGCGATGATCGGCATCCTCTACACCGAGTACCTGCACCACCGCGGCCAGCTCTACGCGTACCTGCGCGTGCTGGGCCAGGAGCCGGTGATGATGTGGGACTTCGAGCACAACGCGGCGGAGTTCCAACCGAAGCAGCCCGCCTGACGCGCCCGCCGGTGGCGCCGCTCGCGGCCCGGTCGCCCTCGGGCGGCCGGGCGCGCGGCGTTCGCGCCGGCCCCCTAGGGCCCGATCGCGGGGTGCGTCACCATGCCGATCGGCAGCGTGAGCACGAGTGCCACCACGAGGGCGCCGAACAGGAGCCCCATCGCGAGCCGCTTCGCGCCGGGCACGCGGTCGTAGCCGGGCACGGGGTGGTGCCAGCGCTGCCACAGCGTGAACAGTCCCACGATCATCACGACGAGCAGGATCGGCGAGCGCGTCAGAACCAGCGCGACCGCGCCGAGCGCGTAGCCGAGCAGCCAGAAGCCGCGCGTGAACACGCCCGCGATGCGCCCGCCGTCGAGCGGCGAGACGGGGATCAGATTGAACAGGTTGAGCAGGATGCCGGTGTGCCCGAGCGTGACGAGGAACGGCTTCTCCAACGCGAGGCCCGCCCCGAGCACGGCCCACGCGGCGAGCGAGCCGGCGACCGGGCCGGCGATCGCCACCTTGGCCTCGACGTACGCGTCGCGCGGCAGGCCCTTCATCGCGATCACCGCGCCCAGGAACGGGATGAACACGGGGGCGCCGGCGGGGATGCCTTCGCGCCGCATCCATACCGCGTGCCCCATCTCGTGCACGAAGATCAGCAGCACGAAGCCGATCGCGAACGGCCAGCCCCAACCGACGGCGTAGAGCGCGACGCTGGCCAGCATGCTCGCGAACGTGCTGAGCTTGAGCACGCCCGCGAGCAGCCCCAGGAACTTGAGCTTGCCGAGCAGGAGCAGCGCGCCGGCCGTGAGCGTGCCGAGCACGCCGTTGCGCGCCTTGTGCGACGGGTGCGCGGCGCCGCCGCCCGCTGCGGGCGCCGGCTTCGCCGGCGTCGCGGGCGGCGCGCCCGCGAGGACCGCGCGCAGGTTGTCGAGGCGGCGACGCGCGGCCTCTTCCTCGGGCGTCGGCGCGCTCATGCGGAGCGCGGCGGCAGCGCGAGCGGCTTCGGGATCTTCCACGCCTCGTACACGACGATCGCGAGGAAGACGTCGTCCATGATGCCGAAGCCAAGCGAGAGCACCTTCACGAACAGGTCGAAGCTCTGGGGCGGGAACGCGACGCGGAACGCCTCGCCCTGCTTGGCGAGCGCCTGGTTCGCGAACGTCATGTTCACGAGGTACGTGGCCACGACGTAGCTCGCCAGTGCCACCGTCACCGAGAGCGCCTGCAGCCCGCCCGAGCGCTTGCCCCCCGAGAACTTCACGGCGCCGAGCCCGGTCAGGTAGCCGATCACGATCGCGACCAGGCCGAGCGAGATCTTCGTGAGCACCGTGAAGCCCCACCAGGCCAGCGCGCCCACCGCGCCGCCGAGCACCGCGCCGACCGCGGCGTTCACGTAGTTGACGTCGGACGACATCGCGTGCACCGCGTGCTCGAGCTCGGCGCGCAGGCCTTCGTAGCAGGAACGACAGAAGACGCGGTCCCCGGAGGGCACGCGGTCGGCGGCGTCGAGCGCCTTGCCGCACTGCGCGCACGTCTCGGGCATCGTCGGGTTTGCGTCGGGTGCGGACATGGCGGGCCTCCTGTCCCTGCGGCCGCGGCGCCCCCCGGGTGATTCGCGCCGGCGGCCGGCGGACGCGAGGGGACGATCCGCCGGGCAGGTTAGCGCGCCGCGCGTGGGCGCGACAGCTGCCCGGGTCAGCCCTGCGCGAGCAGCGCGATCGCGGCCATCGCCACCGCGACGCCCGCCTTCTGCAGCCACGCGAGCCGCTCGCGCAGCACGAGCTGCGCGAGCACGACCGTGCTCGCGGGCGCGAGCGAGACGAGCGTCGCGGTCAGGCTCAGCGCGCCGCGCTGCGTGGCGAGCCAGAAGAGCAGGTTGGCGCTCACGTCGAACACGCCGCAGCCGACGAGGGCCGGCCAGAGCGGCCGGGGCACCGTCTTCGCGCCCGGGCGCAGGAGCAGCGCGAGGCCGATCGCCGCCGTCCCCGTGCCGCGCGCCACGACGAGCGGCCACAGGCCGCTGCCGGCCGGGATGCGGCCGATGCACACGAGGAACCCGCCCACGAAGACGCCGCTCGTGACCGCGGTGGCGAACGCGCCGCGCGTGGGAAACGCGCGCGCGCCCCCGCCGCCCTCGCCGGCGCCGATCAGCGTCACGGCCACGACGCCCAGTGCGATGCCGGCCAGCGCGAGCACGCCCGGCCGCTCGCCCGCCAGCAGCCCGGTGGCGACGGGCACGAAGATCGCGATCATCGAGATGATGGGCGCGACCGTGCTCACGGTCCCCGTCGCGAGCGCGCGATAGAGCAGCACGACGCCGACGCTGCCCGAGAGCCCCGCGCCGATCCCCCACAGCAGCGCCTCGCGCTGGAGCGATCCGTGTGCGAGCACCGCCCCCACGGCGAGCGCGGCGAGCCCCAGCGCCTGCGAGAACGCGGTCACCGCCAGCACGGGGCCGCGGCGCGAGGCCCAGCCGCCCAGGAAGTCGGCGGAGCCGTAGAGCACTGACGACGCGAGCGCGAGCAGGAACGCCATCAGGCCCGCCTCCATCCGGCGCTCGACCGCACCGCGCGGCCGTCGCGCTCGAGCAGCAGCAGGTGGGCGAGCAGCGAGCGTTCGGCGAAGCCCCAGAGCTCGCGCGGTGTGTCGGCGTAGGCGTCCGGCACCAGGTCGGCGAGCGCGCGCGGCACCGCGCCCAGCGCGGCGAACACCTTCGCCTCGCGCGCGCGCCGGTGCGCGACCAGCTGGCGGATGCGCGGCACCGCGGCGCCCTGCGGCGAGCCGTGCGCGGGAAAGAGCGTCTCGGGCCCGAGCGCCGCCACGCGCTCGAGCGAGGCCAGGTACTGGCCCATGTCGCCATCGGGCGGGTCGATGATCACCGTGCCCGGTCCGCCCGGCACGAGGTCGCCGCAGAACAGCGCGCGACTCGCCGGCCGCCACAGGCTGATCGAGTCGCGCGTGTGCCCGGGCGTCGAGAGCACGTGCAGGTCCCACGCGGGATCGCCCGGCGCGAGCGAGAGCACGTCGCCGTCGCCGAGCACGAGGTCGAGCTTGAGGTGCGGCGCGAGCGCGGCGTGCCCGGCGACGCGCGCGCCGAAGCGCGCGCGGCACGCTTCCACGCCGCCGGTGTGGTCCGGATGGTGGTGCGTCACGATCACGAACCGCACGCGTCGGCCCTCGGCCTCGAGCACGCCCGCGAGCGTGAACAGCGCCTCGAGTTCGGCGGGCTCCCCGCTGCCCGGGTCGACCAGCGCCACGTCGCGCTCGCCGACGAAGTAGGCGTTCGTGTGCGTCGCGGGCGGCAGCGGCTTCGTGCGCATCGGGTGCAGCACGGTGCCGTACTGCATCTCGATGCGCCGCGCGGGCCGGCCCGTCGCCTCCGGGCCCGCCGCCATGCGAGCGGCGAGGCCGTCTTCGCCCTGTTCGAGCGCGCGCAGCACCCACAGGATGGGCGCGACGAACGTGACCTCGCCACGCCGCCAGCGCGCGAGCGCGTCGGCCGGCCTCACCCACTCGCCGCTCGCCAGCTCGCCGGGCACGACCGAGGGCTCCTGCCCCGCGGGCACGCGCACGAGGTAGTAGAGGGTGTCGAAGCGCACCGGCGTGAAGACCGGCGTCTGCCAGCGCCCGGCGGGCGCGAGCGCGGACGCGTCGAAGCGCCAGCCGTGCTCGCGCGCGAGCGCCGCGAGCGTCGCGCCGCCGGCCAGCAGCCGTGCGCGCGCCGCGGCCAGCACCGCGGAGTCCGCGGCGCCCTCGAGCCCGACGAGCACGCCGGCTTCCTCGAGCGATTCGCGGATCGCGCACGCCCGCGCCGCGCGGTCCAGGTCGTCGGCCGCGCCTTCGAGCGGCACCTCGGCGTCGGCGGCGTCGACCTTGCCGCCGATGAACGCGTGGAACCCGGGCTGGACCGGAACGGCGTCGCCGCGCTTCACCCAGAACGTCTCGAGGTCGCGGCCGTGGCCGCGCACGAGCACCACCACGGCGGCGTCTCGGAACTTGCGTCCAGCGCTCAAGCGGGGCTCCGGGGTGCGCGCGCCGGGCGGGCCGCGGGCCCATCCGACGGGGCCCCCGACGCCCTGGCGCATTGCGGGTCAACGCATTGCGGCGGCGGAACGTAGCACCCGCCTTGGCGCACGCACAACCTGCGTGCGCTTTCGGCAGCGGTGCGCGTTGGGGAGGCGTACGACCTCTTCCCACGACCCGGAGGCCCCATGCGATTCCCGACCCTGCCCCTGCTCCTCGCGGCGCTGCTGTCGCTG
>CAZIXL010000047.1:0-10705 GCA_964542885.1 uncultured bacterium | reverse complement strand
GTTCGATGCTGCGGCGCGTGCGCCGCAGGGCCGCGCTCCCGCCGACCATGCCCTCGAAGCCGGCTTCGGCGCACAGCTCCTCCTGCAGGTAGGCGTTCTCGTCCGCCAGCCGCTTCCGCAGCCGGTCGATCTCCTGGAACATCTGGGCGCTGCGGATCGAGATCGCCGCCTGCTGGGCGAAGACCCCGAGATGGGCGAACTCCTCCTCGCTGATCGGCCGGCGTGCCACCACCGAGAACGCGCCGACCAGGTCGCGGTCCTTCACGAACAGCGGGTAGGCCGCGCCGGCCTCGAAGCCGGCCTCCCCGATCCACTCGACGTCGGCGTCCCAGTTCTTGCCCAGCGTGGCGATCGGCACCGAGGACGGGTCCGCACGGTAGCGCGCGATGACGTCCTGGGCGTCGTTCACGAGGATGGGCTCGCCGGTTTCCGCCACCACGCCGGGCAGGTTCCAGCCCAGCGGCAGGCGGTGGTGCGTCCGCATGTGCTCGCGGTGCACTTCGCCGGCCACCGCGCACGCGTGGAGCACGCGCTCGTCGCTCCCGGCGCCGGGCTCACCCGGCGCGCCGCAGCGCGGGCACTCGCGATCCGGGACGTAGAGCCAGATCTGCGCCGCGGCGAGGCCCGCATGGTCGACGAGGCCGGTGACGATGGCCTGGAGCACCGCCGCCATGTCTTCGGGCTCGCGCACGCGGGCCATCTGCTCCGTGATCCGGCGCAGCATCTGGAGGTGTTCGGCGGACGAGGATGGCACGCGCGCGACGATACGGGATTTCGTGAGGGCACGACATGTCGTCGTGGCGAGCGCCCGAAACGCCGCGGGGCGATTCGCCTTCGCGCACGCAAGTGCGAATCGGGGCGCCGGTTGGGGTGGCGCGAACGCGCTGGCGCGAGGGTTGCCCTGCCCTCCGACGCGGCGGCCGGGGCCGGATGGCGTCGGACCGCAGGCGGAAGCGACGCCGACCCGATGCACGCGGAGGAACGAACGACATGGAAACCACCTCGCAGCACGACGCCCCGGACACCGACGTCCTCATCGTCGGCGCGGGCCCCACCGGACTGGCACTGGCGAACACGCTGCGCCGCGCCGGCGTGGCGCACCTGCTCGTGGAGCGGCAGAGCACGGGGCAGAACACCTCCCGTGCGGCCGTCGTCCACGCCCACACCCTCGAGGTGCTCGAGTCGCTGGGGGTCTGCGAGCGCATGCAGGGCGAGGGGCTCGAGCTGGCGAAGTTCAGCATCCGCGACCGGGACAGCGTCCTCGTGCGACTCCGCTTCGACGAACTGCCGAGTCCGTACGCGTTCCTGCTCATGCTGCCCCAGGACCGGACGGAGATGATCCTCGTCGACGCGCTCACGCAGGCCGGCGGCGAGGTCGGCTGGGGCTGCTGCGTCGAGGAGCTGGCGGAGGAGCCCGGCGCCGTCCGCGCGACGATCTCGACCCCGCAGGGGCGCCGGACCGTCCGCGCGCGCTACGTGGTCGGCGCCGACGGCATGCGCAGCCTGGTGCGGCAGACCGCGGGGATCGGCTTCACCGGGGCGACCTACGAGGAGTCGTTCGTGCTGGCCGACGTGGACCTGGCGTGGGAGCACGGGCGCGACGAGGTCATGCTGTTCTTCTCGCCGGCCGGGCTCGTCGTCGTGGCGCCGTTGCCCGGCGGCCGCTCTCGCATCGTCGCGACGCTCGAGGACGCGCCCGAGCACCCGGCGCTCGCCGACGTGCAGGCATTGCTCGACCAGCGCGGACCCACGCGCGGCCGCGCGATCGTTTCCGGAGTCCACTGGAGCACGCGCTTCCGCCTCCACCACCGGGTGGCGGACCGCTATCGGAGCGGACGCCTGATCCTCATGGGCGACGCGGCCCACGTGCACAGCCCGGCGGGTGGCCAGGGCATGAACACGGGACTGGTCGACGCCTGCGTGCTGGGGGAGCTGCTCGCGGACGTGGTGTCGGGTCGTCGCGACGAGAGCCACCTGGACCGCTACGAGGCCATGCGGCGACCGGCGGCGCGCCAGGTGCTCGGCCTGGCGGGCCGGCTGACGCACATGGCCACGATGAAGCGTGGGCCACAGCGCGCCGTGCGCAACGCGGTGCTCCGCGTGATCAACCACGTTCCGCCGGCACGGCGTCGCCTCGAACTGGCGCTGTCGGGTCTCGCGCGGCGATCGGCGGCCGAAGTGGCGGAGGCGCGGTGAGCGAGCGGACGGGCCCCGAGGGCGAACTGCTCGCGGCCCTGGAGCGGGCGGCGCGGGAACTGCCGCCGGGGCCGGTGGAGGAGCGGCTTCGCAACTACTGCGGGCGCGCCTGGGAGGTGCTGCGCGATCCTCGCTTCGCGGCGAGGTCGAGCCCGCCGCACGCACCCTCGTCGCCACCGCCCGGCCATGCTTCGCGAGTCGCGAGTGAGGCCGCCGGCTTGCTCGAGGTCGCCGCCTCCACCTGCTTCGCGGTCATCGAGGAACTTCTCGCGCAGGGTGAAGCCACCGGGAACCTCCCGCCCCTGCCGCGTGCCGCGCTCGCGAGAGTGCTCGTGTCCTCGCTGCTGGCCCGGGCGCTCTGGTGCGCCTCGCCGGGGACCGCGAACGCGCGGGTGACCGGGGACTGTTCGCACGTGGTGGCGGAGACGCTCGAGGTGCTGCTGCCCGGGTGCCGGCACCGACCCGCGTCGCCGCGCCGGGTCGTGCGCGCCGGGGACGAACGCCCCTACTCGACCGGTCCCAGGTAGCGGTCGAACCAGGCGAGCGTCTGCTTGATCGTCTCGGCGCGCGGCACGGAGTGCCCGCCGGGGAACGTGAGCCGGCGCTTGTGTTCCGCCGGCGTGCCGAGCAGCTCGAACATCGGTTTCTGCGAGGTCTCGACCGGGAAGAAGAAGTCCAGCTCGCCATTCAGCATCAGCGTGGGCTGCGTGACGCGCGTGACGTAGTTCACGGCGTCCACCTCGGGCAGGGCGCGCTGGAAGGACAGCCCGGCCACGTACAGCACGCAGGCGCGAAAGCGTTTCTCGATCGCCGGCATGATCGCGCCCTGGGCCCCGCCCCAGCTGAGGCCGAAGTAGCCGATGCGCGACGCGTCGACGTCGTCGCGCGTCTCGAGGTAGTCGATCGTGCGCCCGAGGTCGCGGGCCCAGGCGATGACGTGGTCGCGATAGGTCGCGGTCTCGCTCGGGTAGTCCGAGTGCAGCTCGCCGCCCCGGTCGTACGTGCCCTTGAGCACCGGCAGCACGACCATGCGCCCGCCGCGCACGAGGAAGTCCACGCGGCGCAGGTCGAACGGATTGAAGACCCGCGTGTGGAGCGCGTTCGAGCCCGGGAACAGCACGACCACCTGCCGGCGGTGCGCGGCGCCCTCGGGCAGGAAGACGTACGCGGTCATGCGCTCGCCCCCGTAGGCGGCCGCGAACGTCACGGTCTGCATGCGGCCGACCGAGGTGGTCCCGTCGCCCTCGAGGCGGGCCGCGAGGGGCAGCGGGTCGTAGCGGAACTGGCGGAGGAAGAACTCGAACACCGCGTCGGGCACGGGCGTCTCGGCGCGGAAGTCGCGGAACGGCAGGTCGATCGTCCGCGCCAGGTTCGCCTCGTTCGGCTCCGGCTCGAGCGGGCGGATGCAGCGGAATCCGTTGGTCGCCGAGCGGTCGAGCGGCGGTTGCGCCCAGGCGTCGTTGAAGGCGTATTCGGGATCGTTCCAGCCGCCGCCGAGCAGGAAACGCTTGCCGTCGCCCGTCGCGTTCCGCGCCCACTCGCGCACGTTGCCGGCGAGATCGCGCACGCCGAAGCGATTCACGCTGTGGGTCGAGCCGACCGGCTTGAGCGCGCGCCCGGCGAGGTTCGCCCGGGCGACGATCTGCGCGCTCGCGCACGTGAACGCGACGCGATTCCAGTGGAAGACCGTCGGCAGCTGCTTGCCGGCCCACGCGGCGTACGCGGCGGCCTCGTGCCAGCTCACGCCGGTCACCGGCAGGCGCTCCTCGCCGGGTGCGAAGCGACCCGCCTCCCAGCCCGCCGGGCCCGGCTGGCCCGTCGCGTCCACGAACAGGCTCCGCGACGCCGCGAACTCCAGCTCGCGGCCTTGGGCGACGACCGGCTCACGCCAGTAGCCCGGCTCGCGGTAGCCGCCGGCGTCCACGAACGCGCGGTACTCGGCGTTGGTCACCGGGTCGCGGTCCATGAGGAACGCGGCCGTGGGCTCGGGGTCGAGGTGATCGATGCCCGGCATGAACAGCTCGAACTTGCCCGCCGGCACGCGCTCCATCCCGTCGGGCAGCTCGCCGGGTGACGGGAGCACGTAGTCGTAGGCGGTGCCGATGAACTCAATGTTCCAGATCACGTCCTCGACCGCGCGCCGGCCCCCGAGCTCGAGCCGCACGCGCGTGAAGCCCTTCGGCCACGCCACAGCCGCGAGCGGCGTCCGCCCCATCGGGATCCACCCGGACTCCGGATCCCCGTAGTAGCGCAGCAGCACGTCCGCACCGGGAGGCGTCGAGGTGAACGTGAGGGGCAGCGAGTGGTAGCCCTTCAGCCGCTCGAGCTGGGGATGCTCCGGTTCGAGTCGCTCGATCTCGCGGGCGAGCTGGAACGCCTGCCAGGCTTCGGGGCCCTCCTCGAGCCCCTGGATCTGGTCCACGACCCGCGCCAGTTCGGCGGGGCCGTCCTCGCGAGCCCAGCGGCGGAGCGAATCGAGCGCCGCGTGCACCTCGGCCGCATCCGCGAAGCGCGCGGCCGGATCCTTCTCGAGGCAGCGCTGGACGATCGCGGCGAGGCGGGCGGGCGTCCGCGGGTTGAGCGCGTCGCAGGACGGCGGCGTCGCGCGCAGGATCGCCGCGAGCAGCGACACCTGGTCGGCGCCCGTGAACGGCCGCGCGCCCGCGGCCAGCTCGTAGAGCACGACGCCCAGCGTGAAGACGTCCGAGCGCGCATCGAGCGGCAACCCCTGGGCCTGCTCGGGCGCCATGTAGGCCGCCGTGCCGAGCACGGTACCCGCACGCGTCGCGTCGGCCGGCACGACCACGGTCGGCGAGTCGGGCTCGATCGCGGCCCGCCCGGACCGCGAGATCGAGGCGGCGAGGCCGAAGTCGAGCAACCGCAGCCGCCCGTCGTCGCCGAGCATGATGTTGTCGGGCTTCAAGTCGCGGTGAATGATGCCGCGCCCGTGCGCGGCCCCCAGCGCCGCCGCAATCGTCGCGCCCAGCTCGAGCACGCGCGCGGGCGGGAGCCCGCCGGCCACGAGTTCGCGCGAGAGCGGCCGGCCTTCGACCAGCTCCATCACGAGCACCGGGCCGGTGCCGGTCTCCTCGATGGAGTGGATGCCGACGATGTTCGGGTGGTTGAGGGCCGCCAGGGTTCGCGCCTCGCGGCGAAAGCGTTCGAGCCACTGCGCGTTGCCCGACAGAAACGCGGGCAGGACCTTGACGGCGACCTCGCGGTCGAGTTGCAGGTCCCGCGCGCGGTAGACCTCGCCCATGCCGCCCGCGCCGAGCGGGCCGAGGATCTCGCAGTGACCGATGCGCGTGCCTGGGGTGAGTGGCATCGGCCGAATCTAACCCATCCGCGCGGCGACCGAGGGTGGCTCGCGGCGCCGTGATTTGCGGGGCCGAGCGGCGAGGGCTGGTCCTCGACGCAGGCCCGGGGACCGCCGCCCGGCGCTGGGATTCGGCGCCGGGCGGGGCGCCCGCGGAACCGGCGGGCCGCCGACTGCCGATCGCATGAGCCCGTCGGGGCGGACTTCGCGCGTTCATCCTTGCGGCCGGTTCCGGTGCCCCGTGCCGCCGGGTGGCGCGTCCGCGTCCCGCCCGCGCCCCGGCCCGCGCAGGAGACCCTTCATGATCACCCGCCCTGCTACTAGCCGGCGACCGGCCCGTGCTCCACGCCGCCTCGCGCTCGCCGCGCTCGCGCTCGCGAGCGTGCTCGCCGTGCGGCCCGCCCACGCCTGGCCCGGCATGCCCTCGGTGAACGTGGGTGTCACGGGGGACACGATCGCCACTGCGAGTGCCGTGCGCGCGTGCAGCGACGGCGCGCAGGGCCTGTTCGTCGCGTGGCTCGACGGGCGCGGCCCGAACCACGTGTTCCTGCAGCACCTCGACGCGACCGGGACCCCGACGTGGGCGACCGGCGGCATCGAGATCTCGACCGCCGGGAGCGACCTGTGCGAGCTGACCGGCGTCTACGCCGACGGCAGCGGCGGCGCGATCGTGGAGTGGATCGACCAGCACGCGAACTGGTACCTGAGCGGACCGGTCTGGGTACAGCGCGTGACGGCGGGCGGGACACGCCTGTGGGGCGCGAACGGGCTGCTCGTGAGCCCGAACACGTGGCTGCAGTTCGCCGGCCAGTGGATCGTCTACTTCAACACGGCGACGGGTATCGCCGACGGCGCCGGCGGCCTGTACGTGGCGTGGAGCTCGAGCTGGCGGGGCTCGTGCTGCACCGATATCTACGTGCAGCACGTGACCGCGGGCGGTGCGCTCTCCTGGGCCGAGGACGGCGTCGCCGTGGCGGAGACGGACTGGAACTTCCGCGTCTGGCCGCAGCTCGCCCTCGACGGGGCCGGCGGGGTGATCGTGGCATGGTCGGACAACTTCAGCGACGGCGGTACCGACATCGCCGCGCAGCGACTGGACGCGGCCGGCAATCGCCTCTGGTCGCCGAACCTCGGCCTCTGGGTCACCGAGTGCTACTGCGACAACTACGACGCCCACGTGGTCGCCGCGCCGGGCGGCGGCGCGATCCTGTCGTGGACGAGGCTCGGCTGCTACGACGTGCACGAAATGCAGAGACTGGACGGCGCGGGCAACAAGCTCTGGAGCACGTCCGGAATCGCTCTCGACAGCACGACGACCGACAGCCAGGAATGGCAGGACCAGCTCGTGTCCGACGGCCGGGGCGGCGCGATCCTCGCCTACCAGCACACCAACGACTGCGCGGGCTCGCTGCCGGTCGGCGTCGGGGTGGTGCGCGTCGACAGCACCGGCGCCACCGTCTGGAACGCCGACCCCAAGGGCGTGCTGGTGGGAACGCCTCGCCTCGACAGCTGGCCCTCGCTGATCTCC
Organism: uncultured bacterium; assembly: GCA_964542885.1. GTDB lineage: Bacteria > Eisenbacteria > RBG-16-71-46 > RBG-16-71-46 > RBG-16-71-46 > CAIXRL01. The sequence continues at coordinate 3,665 of CAZIXL010000047.1, read as the reverse complement.
GACGGCGGTGGCGGCGCGGTCGTCGCGTGGACGCACGGTACGACCGGGGGCTACACGGGCATCTCGAACATGGACCAGAGCAACGACATCTACATGCAGCACATCGACGCGACCGGGGCGTTGCAGGACGGCGCGACCGGCGTGGCGCTCACGACGGACCAGTACGACCAGGTGCAGCCCGTGCTGGTGACCGACGGCGGCGCCGGCGGCATCGCCGTGTGGCTCGACTACCGCTACGCGACGGTGCCCAACGGCGCGACGGCCGCGCGGCGCGCGGCCGTCGCCGGCCCGACGCTGTTCGCGCAGCAGGCGAACGCCGTCGGCGTGCTCGGTGGCCCGGTGATCGGCGTCACCGCCGTCCCGCCGATCGTCCACGCGGGGCTGCTCGCGATCGAGGGCGCGCGCCCGAACCCCGCGCGCGACCGCCTGCGCATCGCCTGCACGCTCTCCGGTACCGAGCCCGCGCGGCTCGACGTGGTCGACGTGGCCGGGCGCCGCCTGCTCACGCACGCGCTCGACGCGCCGGCGGCCGGCCGCCAGGTCGTGGACCTCGGCGACGCGTCGCATCTCGCGCCGGGCTTCTACTTCGTGCGCCTCCGCCAGGGCGCCGCCGCGGCCGAGGGACGCGTGCTCGTGGTGCGTTGAGGAAGCAGGCACGCCGTCGCTTGGGTCGCGTGAGCACGACGGGTCGGCGCGCAGGGACGGCGCGCCCCCGATGCCCGACGGGCGCGGAGCCTGTTGGCCCCCGCGCCCGTGTCTTTCTTCCGGCGTTCGTCGCGGCGAGCGGATCCACGGCCGGGGCCCGGGCCGAAGCTGCCGAAATGGCCTGTGATTTCGCGGCGACCGCGGCGTTCTGTTCCTTGACCCCGCCCGGCCGGCCGCAGGCCTGCTCCCCATCCTGCGCCGAATGGCCCAGCGGGGGCACCCACTGCGGGTGCACGCACTCGGATCGCGAAGCACGTCAGACACCCGCCGACGGAGACACCGCCCGATGCGCACCCGCCTCGCCGTCCCGCTCGCCCTGCTCGCACTGCTGGTGCTGCCGGCCGCCGCTTCGGCCACCGCCAGCTACTGGCCCGTGTCGGCCTCCCCGTCCAACCACTTTGGCTGGGGCAGCTGGGGCTCGAAGACCGCGATGGACGTGGTCGCCGACGGAGGTGACGGCTACTTCGTCGCCTGGGACGACGGCTCCAGCGGGCACGTGCAGCACGTGCTGGCGAACGGCAGCTTCGCGTGGCCCTGGTACGTCTACCAGCCGGAGGGTTCGACGGGCGGGTACATGAATCCCGCCATCGCACTCGACGGCGCGGGCGGCGTACTGCTCGCGTACGAGTCCCACGGCAGCGGCGACGAACTGCGGCTTCAGCGCGTGTCCGCCGCTGGCGCCCCCGCACCGGGCTGGCCCGCCGCGGGTGTCGCCGTCTGTCCGTCCGCCGACTACGACTACTACGCCGACGTGGCCGCCGACGGCAGCGGCGGCGCCTTCGTAAGCTTCGTCCGCAGCGGCCCGTACCAGGTGTACGTGCAACACGTGCTCGCGACCGGCGTGCTCGACCCGTACTGGCCCGCGGACGGCGTCCAGTTGCAGAAGAACGGGATGACGTTCCTGCCGCCGCATGTCTTCAGTGACGGCGAGGGCGGGGCGATGGTCTTCTATTCGGGCGGGCCGGCCGGGAACGGGTCCGTCTTCGCCACGCGCGTCGATCGCTACGGGAACAAGCGTTGGGACCTCTTCCCCGACGACGGGCTCGTGCTCTCGAGCACCGTCAGCAGCGGCGGCGGCGAGAACATCGCCGCCGTGCGGACCCTGGACGGCCTCTTCGGGGTGGCGTGGATCGACGGTCGCTCGGGCACGACCGAGGTCCACATCGACGTGCTCGACGCCAACGGCCGCACGGGCGCGGCGCCGGAGGGCGGGCTCGCGCTCACGAGCGCGCCCGGCGTCTCGAAGCACTGGCCCGCGCTCGCCACGAACCCCTCCCGCGACTTCCTGCTCACCTGGGTGCAGGGCACCTCGATCATGGGCGCGCGCCGGCAGCAGGACCTCAGCCTGCACCCGTCGTTCCCCGCCGGCGTCGCCCCGGCCGGGCAGGGTTCCTACGTCCACGACCCGGCGATCGCCAGCGACGGCGGCGAAGGCATGCTGATCGCCTGGCACGACCCGGCCGACTACGCCGTCCTGCGAGTGCAGCACCTGACCGGTGCGGGTGTGCCCGCGCTCGGCTGGGCCGCGGCGGGTGAGTCGCTGGCCACGAATCCGGACGGCCTCGGCGACTACGTCCGGGTCCTCCCCGACGGCGACGGCGGGGCGATCGGCGTGTTCACCGACCACTACCTGCTCGGCACGAACCGCGTGCGGCGCGACGGCTCGCACGGTCGCTACGCACCGGCCGTGTTCCAGGCGCTCGCCGACGTGAACAACGACCAGGGCGGCCGGCTCGCGCTGTACTGGCGGGCGAGCGAGATCGACACCACGCCCGCCAATCCCGTCGGCTCGTACATGGTGTGGCGGAAGATGCCCGCGGTCTTCGCGCAGTCCCGCCTCGCGGACGGGGCGCGGCTGCTCGGCGCGCACGACTCCCCCGCGGCCGACGGGCCGGGCGCGATCCGCGCCGTCTCCGCCGCCCCATCGGTCACCGAGTACTGGGAGTACCTCGGCAGCACGCCGGCGCGGGGCTGGGCGGGCTACGGCATGACGGTCTCGACGTACTCGGACTACCTGGGGCCGTCGTGGGGCTTTCCGTGGGAGACGTACCTCCTCGAGACGGTCTCGACCGCGGGCGCGGTCCTGGGCACCTCGGCTCCGGACAGCGGGTTCTCGATGGACAATCTCGCTCCCGCGCTTCCCGCGGCGTTCACCGCCGTCCGCTCGGGCGGCGCCACCCGCCTGCACTGGGCGCGCAACGGCGAGCCCGACTTGCGCGACTACCGGCTGCACCGCGGGACGAGCGCGTCGTTCGTGCCCTCGGACGCCAATCTCGTCTCCGTGCAGGCGGACACCGGGTTCGTGGACACGGCCGCGCCGGGCGCCTTCTACCAACTGGCTGCCGCCGACGTGCACGGCAACCTCAGCCCCTACGCGCTGGTGACGCCGGCGCAGACGCTCGATGCGCCGGCAAGCGCGACGGCGGCGCTGGCGTTCGCGCCGATCGCACCCAATCCGGCGCGCGGCCGTGTGTCGCTGTCGTTCGCGCTGCCCGCCGCCGTGCGGGTGGAGCTCGCGGTGTACGACGCACAGGGCCGCCTCGCGCGCACGGTCGTGGACGGGACGCTCGCCGCTGGCCGGCACGACGTCGCGTGGGACCTGCGCGCCGACGACGGTCGGGCGCTCGCGCCGGGGCTCTACCTCGCGAGGCTCGCGACGCCCGCTGGCACCCGCGTGCGGAGGCTCGCCATCATCGAGTAGGACCCGCGTCAACTACGGGTTCAGCCGGGAGGATTCGAGTGGGTGCGGCCTCGCCGCTTTCCTCGTGCTGGCGGCCTGGTCGTCACGAAGGGGTCGGCGAGCGCCCGGATGTGCGGCCACGCTCGGCACCGGCGGCGGCAACGCGCGGCCGTTCGACGACCACGGGCGCGGAGCCTGTTCGCCCCGCGCCCGTGACTTACTTCCGGCGTTCCTCGCGGCCTCCGGCCGCTCACCGCCCCTACCCGACCGCGTCCGCCAG
>CAZIXL010000046.1:0-10901 GCA_964542885.1 uncultured bacterium | reverse complement strand
GCGGAAGCGCCGCGCCCAGACCACGGCGAGCACGGCGAAGTAGGCGAGGACGACCGCCCAGTCGAGCGGGCTGCTGCTGAACATCGACTTCGTGCCTTCCGGGCCGCGCCGCGAAACGCGAACGCCGCCCGCGAAGGGACGGCGTGGAAGGCAACTCGGGGACAACCGGGTCGTCTTGGCCGTTTCCCTACGCTGGTTCTAACCAGTTCAGGTTCGACGGGTGTGATCTCAGGCCGGCGCTTGTCCGATGCCGGCCACCCCGAACGACGGTCCGCGACACGCGCGAACGGCGGGGAACATGCGCCCGCAAGGGCCGGAACGCAAGCCCGGAGGCGCACCGAAGAGACGCGGCCCCGCGCGGAGTGCGCGGGGCCGGTGTGCCGCCACGGGAGCTGGGAATGGGGATCAGTACTGCCCGGGGTGGAGCACAGCGAGGATCGCGCCGAAGAGCGGGTGCCCCAGCATGGGGAAGAACCGCCAGGCCGCGAGGATGCCGACGAACGACATGCCGGGCATCGAGACGAAGTGGCGCACGCGGCTCGCGGCGCGCGCCGGCAGGAAGAGCGTGAACGCGGAAGCGCCGTCGAGCGGCGGCAGGGGCAGCAGGTTGAAGACGAACAGGATCACGTTGAGCGTGAGCAGCACCGACAGGCCGATCGCCGCGAACGCGAGCGCGCCGTGCGGGTCGGCCGAGGCGACCGGCACGACGAGCGTGTCGTAGGTGACACGATCGGGCGCGTCGAAGAGCCCGAGTACGAGGCCGATGCGCAGCAGCGCGAACACGACCAGTGCGAGCAGCAGGTTCGCGAACGGGCCCGCCGCCGCCATGAACGCCGCACGGCGCGGGTGGCGGTCCGCCCATTCGGGGTCGTAGGGCGCGCTCGCCCAGCCGATCGTCCAGCCCTGCGTGAGGCTGGTGAGCAGCGGCACGACCAGCATGCCGAACGGCGCGCGCCGGACGTGCGGCCACGGCCACAGCGACGCCTGGCCTCCCCGCGCCGCCGTCTCGTCGCCTCCGCGGCGCGCGGCCCACGCGTGGGCCGCCTCGTGCAGCGTGGTCGAGAACAGGAACGCCGGGAACCAGAAGACGAGCGCGTTGAACGTGGCGACGGTCATGCCTGGCTCTCCCTGCCGTCGGGAACGAGCACGGGGCGAGCCAGCCGTCCGGGGCGGTAGCCGCGCCGGCGTCTCACGCAGTGGCGCGGACTTGCCGTCCACGCGCGCTCCGGCTGCCGGGGGAGCCCGCTCGACTTGCACGCCGGCGCGTGCAGGGCGCACGGCCGATTCGCACCCGCCGCGTCGCTCCGCTAACCTGCCGCCCCATGAGTTGGAGACGAACGACGGGATCGGTGGTCTGCCCGCGCTGCGAGCGGCTGGTGAGCGTGAACGAATCGCGCTGCCCGCACTGCGGCGCCTGGCAGCCGGGGATGTTCGGGTACGGGCCCGCGCTGCAGCGGGCCTTCGGCGGGCAGTTCGACCTGACGAACGCGATCACGGCGGCGTGCGTGGTGCTCTACGTGCTGTCGCTGGCGCTCGACCCATCCGCGATCTTCCGCATGGGCGGGCTGTTCGACCTGCTCTCGCCCTCGAGCCGGGCGCTGTTCCGGCTCGGCATGACCGGCGGCTTCAGCTGGGCGATGGGCCAGTGGTGGACGCCGCTCACGGCCACGTTCCTGCACGGCAGCATCCTGCACATCCTGTTCAACATGCTGATCATGCGCATGTTCATGCCGAACGTCGTGCACCTGTTCGGCGTGCCCCGCGCGTTCGTGATCTACATGACGGCCGGCGTCGGCGGCTTCCTCGTCTCGAACTTCGTGCCGGGCTTCGTCGGCGGCGGCGCGCCGACGATCGGCGCCTCGGGCGCGATCTTCGGGTTGATGGGCGCGCTCATCTCCTACGGCCGCCGCACCGGCCAGTCGACCATCACCGGCCAGCTCTGGATGAGCGCGATCTTCATGTTCGTGATGAGCTTCCTCATGGGCGGGGGCGTCAACAACTGGGCGCACGCGGGCGGCTTCGCCGCCGGCTGGGCCGCCGCGTCCGCCATGCCCACCTCGGGCCGTCGCGAGGGGCTGGGGCTGCTGGCGCTGGCGGGCGGCTACACGCTCGTCACGCTCGCCGGCTTCGTGCTCTCGTTCATCGGCTTCGCACCCTTCATGCTCCTCCGGTGACGCCGTGAGCCCGCGCGAGCCGCAGGCCGTCGTGCGCTGCCCGTGGCCGAAGGCCACGAACGCGCTCTACGTGCGCTACCACGACACCGAGTGGGGCGTGCCCGAGCGCGACGGCCGGGCGCTGTTCGAGAAGCTGCTGCTCGACGGCGCGCAGGCGGGGCTCTCGTGGGAGACCATCCTGAACAAGCGCGAGAACTACCGCCGCGCGTTCGACGGCTTCGACCCGGAGAAGATGTCGCGCTACGGCGCGCGCAGGACCGCCGCGCTGCTCGCCGACCCCGGCATCGTGCGCAACCGCCAGAAGGTCGCGGCGTTCGTCGGCAACGCGAAGGCCTACCTCGCGCTGGTCGAGGAGGAGGGCGACTTCGGCCGCTGGCTGTGGGCGTTCGTGGACGGCACGCCGGTGCAGAACCGCTGGACGTCGACGGGGCAGGTCCCCGCGCGCACGCCGCTTTCGGACGAGGTGTCGAAGGCGCTGCAGGCGCGCGGCTTCAAGTTCGTGGGCTCGACGATCGTGTACGCGTTCATGCAGGCGGTGGGCATGGTGAACGACCACCTGGTCACCTGCTACCGCCACGCGGAGTGCGCGAAGCTGGGGCGGAAGCGGGCGCGGTAGCCGCGCCGCCTCGTGGCGCCGGGGCGCGGCGCCGATCTGCTACCCTCGCGCCCGCGATGCTTCCACGGCCACGGACGACCGTCTTCCTGCTCGCGCTCGCCTGCTGCGCGCCCGTCGCGGCGTGGGCGGACGCGCCGCCCGGGTCGACGCCCGCCGACTCCCTCGCCGCGCCCGCCGAGGTGCGCTTCCCGGTCGAGCTCGGGAGCTTCACCACGACGCTCGCGGGCAGCCGCGGCGAACGCACGGCGAACGTGCGCCTCGCGGCCGAGGCGCTCGACGGCACGGTGCTCGAGCCCGGCCAGGTGCTGTCGTTCGACGCGGTCGTGGGTCCGCGCACGCTCGAGCGCGGCTACCAGCGCGCGCCGGTGATCCTGCACGAGACGCGGCAGCTGCAGACGGGCGGCGGCGTGTGCCAGGTGGCCTCGACGGTGTTCTCGGCCGGGCTGCTGGCCGGCCTGTCGGTGGTCGAGCGCTGGCGGCACTCCTCGCCGGTCGACTACATCGCGCCGGGCGAGGACGCGACGATCGCCTGGGGCGCGAAGGACCTGAAGCTCTCGAACCAGACGGGCCAGCGCGTGCGCCTGCGCTGCTTCGTGCGCGGCGCCACGCTCAGCGCGACGTTCGAGGGCGAGGAGCCGAGCCCGGTCGCGTTCCAGCTCGAGACCGAGGAGCGCGAGCTGCCGCCCGACCCCGGCGTCGAGGACGCGCGGCCCGGGCTCGAGATCGAGCTCTACCGCGTGCGCACCGACGCGCGCGGCGGGCTCTCGCGCGAGTTCGTGCACCGCGACCTCTACCCGCCCACGCGCGGCGGGGGCGAAGGCCGGTGAGCGGCGCGCTGCTGCTGGCCGCGGCGCTGCTGGCGGCCGCGCCGGGCGGGCGCGCGCCGGAGCTCGAGCCCTACCGCGCGCTCGCCTCCGACCGGGTGTCGAGCGAGCGGCTGCTCGACGTGGTGCGCGGCGCGCTCGCCGCCTCGACGGCCGAAGCCACCGCCGCCGCCACGCCGGCCGCGCCCGCGCCCGCCGCTCCCGCCGCGCCCGAGTGGCCCGGCTCGCCGCGGCCGCTCTACGTGACGCTCGCGCGCGCGCGCGCGACGCGCGCCTGCGTGGGCGCGGACGTGCCGCCGGGCGGCTCGCTCGCGGCCTCGCTGCGCCTGCTGGGCGCGCAGCTCGCGACCGCCGACCGCCGCCACCCGCCGGTGCGCGCGGCCGAGCTGGACTCGCTGCGCCTGGTGGTGGCGTTCGCCGGCGATCCCGAGCCGGTCGCCGACCCGATGTCGCTCGACCCCATGCGCGAGGGGCTCAAGATCGAGACCGACCGCGGCGCCGTGGCGTTCCTGCCCGGCGAGGCGCGCACGGTCGCGTGGGCCGTGCGCGAGGCGCGCCGCATCGGCGTGCTCGCCGGCCCGCTCGCGGAAGCCCGCTGCTCGCGCTTCGACGTCGTCACGCTGCAAGGCCCCGCGACGCGGGGTTCATCGCCCTGGAAGGAGTCGTCCCGATGAAGCCGCACTCGTTCGTCCTGCGTGCGTTCCGCCCGCTCGCGGCGCTCGCCGCCGCCACGTTGTTCGCGTTCGCCCCGCCCGCGCACGCCGCCGGCACGCGCGTCACCGGCCGCGTCGTCGACGCCGAGACGCAAAAGCCCATCGCCGGCGCCGACGTCGAGCTGCAGAACTCGGGCGGCGGCCCCGGTTACCACCGCACGCGCTCGGACGCGAACGGCGAGTTCGCGATCGACGGCGTGCAGACCAACCGCTGGTACCTGTTCACGGTCGGCGCCGACGGCTACACGGACTGGGCGCTCGAGGGCTGGCGCTTCCCGGTCACGCAGCAGGAAGTGCGCATCGTCGCGCCGCTCGACCGCGCCGGCCGGCTGGCCGTCAAGGTCACGGGCGCCGACGGCCGCACGCCGGTGGGCTCCGCGCGCGTCACGATCCGCAGCGAGCGGCCCGCGGCGTGGTACGAGGCCTCGCGCCGCGATCCCGACCCGCGGTTCACCGCGAAGGACGGCACGGTGGCGTTCGACGGGCTCGCGGCGGGCTACTGGACGATCTCGGTCGAGGCGGCGGGACTGCGCTCCGGCGAGTCGCACCGCGTGCCGGTGCGCCGCGGCGAGACCACGCCCGCGGCCTTCAGCCTGTCGCGGCCGGCGAGCCTGTCGGGCGTCGTGCGGCTCGCCGACGGCACCGGGATCGCGGGCGTCAACGTGATCGCGCGCGGGCCCGCCGAGGCCACTGGCACGACCGACGCCGACGGCGCGTACACGCTGGGCGAACTGGCACCCGGCCGCTACCGCGTCGAGGTCGCGCACGACGGCTTCGAGCCGGGCACCGCGCGCGAGGTGACGGGCCTGCGCGAGGGCGAGGCGCGCGAGCTGCCGGCGATCGTCGCGACGCCGAAGGCGCCGGCGCTCTCGCTGGTCCTGCAGCGCGAGGTGTTCGCGCCCGAGGAGAAGCAGCAGATCGGCGTGCGCGCGTTCCGCGCGGCGCAGGTGGCGTTCACGCTCTGGCGGCTGCCCGAATCGCGACTGCTCGACATGGCGCGCGACTACCGCGCGGCCTACGTGACGGGCAACGACACGACCGGGCTCGAGCGGGTCACGGCGTGGACGCACGACCTGCCCGGCGGCCCGCCGTTCGCGTGGCACGAGCAGGACGTGGCGCTGCCCGACGAGCAGCCGGCGGGCGTGTACGTGCTCGAAGCGCGCGCGGCGGGCCTCGCGCGCCGCGTCGTGTTCTTCGTGAGCGACCTGAGCCTCGTGGCCAAGCGCTCGGCCACGCAGACGGTGCTGTGGGCGGGCTCGCTGCGCACGGGGCTGCCGCTCGCCGACGTCGCGGTGTTCCGCGTCGCGCCCTCGGCCATGGCCGACACGCGCCTGGGCGGCGGCCAGCGCTGGGCCGAGATCCTCGCGCAGGCGCGCGCCGAGCGCGCCGTGACCGACGCCGACGGGCTCGTGCGCGTGGCCTCGGCGGCCGCGGCGCGCGCGCGCTGGCTGGCGGTGAGCGAGAAGCACGGCGTGGCGATCGTCGAGTCGCCGCTCTCGGGCGAGGCGCAGGGCGGCGGCGACCGCCTGTTCCTCTTCACCGAGCGCCCGATCTACCGGCCCGGCCACACGGTCTACTGGAAGCTGTTCGCGCGCCGCGCCGAAGGCGAGGGCTGGGCGCTGCCGGCGGCCGGGACGAGCGTGAAGCTCGAGCTGCACGGCCCCGACGAGGGCGCGATCGAGATGCCGGCGGTGACGCTCTCGGCAACGGGCGCGGCGGACGGCAGCATCGAGATCCCCGCCGAGGTGCCGCTCGGCGACTGGACGCTCACGGCGACGGCCGGCAAGGCCACGGGCTCGGCGCCGGTGGCGATCGAGGCCTACCGCAAGCCCGAGTACAAGGTCGAGGTCACGCCCGACCGCGAGGTGTACGTGAACGGCGACGAGGTGCGCTTCGCGCTCGCCGCGAACTACTTCTTCGGCGCGCCGGTCGTGGGCGCGACGGTGCGCTGGACGCTGTTCGAGACGCGGCTGCGCGCCGCGGACGAATGGGACGAGGACGGCACGCCGTCGGGCTTCGGGCGCATGCTCGAATCCGGCGAGGCGCGCACCGACGTGGACGGGCGCGTGGCGCTGCCGTTCACGCCGCAGCGCGTGGCGTACGACCGCCGGCTGTCGCTCGAGGTCGAGGTCGTGGACGGCTCGCAGCGCTCGGTGAGCGCGCGCGGCACGGCGCTCGTGGGCCGCGGCCTCTTCACGCTCCAGGTGCAGCCCACGTCGGGCCTGTACCTCTCGAACCAGCCGGTCACCGTGGACGTGAAGACGCAGGACCTGCTGGGCCGCCCGGTCTCGGCCGCCGTCACGGTCGAGCTGGACCAGGACGCGTGGAACCCGCTCGAGCGCCGCTACGTGCGCGCGAGCCGGCCGGTGTCGAGCGTCGAGGCGGTGACGGGCAGCGTGAACGGAAGTTCGCGCGTCACGATCTCGCCCGGGCGCGCGAAGCCGGGCTGGTTCACGCTGCGCGGCCGCGCACGCGACGAGCGCGGCAACACGATCGACGCGGAGGCCTCGTTCTGGTGGTACGACGACCACGTGTGGTCGTACCCGTACCGCTACCCGTCGCTCGAGGTGCTGCCGGGCCGCGAGCGCTACGCGCCGGGCGACACGGCGAGCCTGCTCGTGAACACCGACGTCAACAACGCCTCGGTGCTGGTCAGCGTCGAGGGCCGCGAGCTGTACGAGGCGCGCGTCGAGCACCTGTTCGGCAACAGCGGGCTGGTCCGGATCCCGATCCGCCCCGAGTACGCCCCGAACGTGTACGTGGCGATGCACGTCCGCCACGGCCGCGAGGTGCGCTCGCGCGTGCTCGAGCTGAAGGTGGCCGCGGAGCGCCACGACCTGGCCATCACGCTCACGCCCGACAAGGCGGAGTACCGCCCGCGCGAGGAGGCGACGATCGCGGTCGAGACGAAGGACGGCGCCGGCCGCCCGGTCCCGGCCGAGCTGGCCGTGGGCGTCGTGGACGAGGCGATCTACGCGCTGCGCGCCGACGCCACGCCCGATCCGCACGAGGTGTTCTACGGCCGCCGGCCCAACTGGGTCACGACGGTCGTGAGCTTCCCGACGCTCTACTACGGCGGCGCCGACAAGGGCGACCACGGCGAGGTGCGCCGCGACTTCCGCGACGTGGCACTGTGGGCGCCGAACGTGCGCACGGGGGCCGACGGGCGCGCGACCGTCGTGGTGAAGTGGCCCGACAACCTCACGACCTGGCGCGCCACCGCGCGCGGCGCGACCGAATCGACGCTGGTCGGCAGCGCGACGGCGAAGACGCTCGTCAGCAAGGACGTGGTCGCGCGCCTCGCGCTGCCCCGCGGCTTCACCGCGGGCGACGACGCGGTCGTGGTGACCGTCGTGAACAACCGCAGTGGCCAGCCGCAGACGGGCGTGGTCGAGAGCATGACCGCGTCGGGCGCGGTGAAGCTGTCCGGCCCGGCCAGCGTCACCACGAGCATGGCCGCGAACGGCGAGTCGCGCAGCCGCTGGTCGCTGGTCCTTCCGGCCGACAGCCCGAAGGACGGCGGCGACGCGAGCGCGACGCTGCAGTTCCGCGCGAAGGCGAAGGCCGACGCGGACGCGCTCGAACTGTCGGTGCCGGTGCGGCCGCGTGCGGTGGCGCTGCACCCGCACGGTGCCGGCGCGCTCGCGACCGCGAGCGGCAACGTGACGGTGACGCTCCCGAACGACCTGGTGAAGAGCGGCAGCTCGCTCGTGATCCAGCTCTCGCCGTCGCCGGCGGCGCTCGCGCTCGGCGCGACCGAATACCTCGCGTCCTACCCCTGGGGCTGCACCGAGCAGACGGCGAACGCCGTGCTGCCGGCGGTCGCGCTGCTGACGGCCGCGCGCCGCGCCGGCGTGACGGTGCCCGGGTGGGAGGAGCCCGAGAAGCGGCTGGGACCGTTCCTCGACCACCTCGCGGCGCTGCGGCAGGACGACGGCGCGTGGGGCTGGTGGCGCACGGACGACGCGGATCCCTACCTCACGTCGCTCGCGCTCGACGCATTCGCGCGCACCGCGCTCGCGGGCTACCGCAAGGACGCGTGCGTGAGCCAGATCCAGGGCTCGATCTGGGCGCTCGACCGCGTGCTGGCCGACGTGCGCACCGTGGACGGCGAGGCCTACTGCGCGATGCACCTGGCCTCGCTGTTCGATCTGGCGGAGGCGAAGGACTGGACCGCCGCGCGCGAGCTGGTGAACGCGATGGCGCGCTCGGGCTACGACCAGCGCGACCGGCTCGGCACGTCGGGCCTGGGCTGCGCGGCGATCGCGTGCGCGAAGCTCGGCATGCCGGCCGAGGCGAAGGCGCTGCTCGAGCTGCTGATGAAGCGTGGCGTCGCGGGCGGCACGGGCCTGGCGTTCCCGCCCGACGACCCGGACGCGTGGTTCGGCGACGCGGCCGAGAACGCCGGCTACGCGCTGTCGGCGCTGAGCGCCGTCGCGCCCTCCGACGCGCGCGCGGCCGACGTCGTGCGCGCGCTGGCGGCACAGCGCCGCGGGCGCGCGTGGAAGAGCACGCGCGTGAGCGGCGTGGCGGCGATCGGGCTCGCCGACTACCTCGCGGCCCACCCGGCCGAGGTGACCGGTCCGGCGAGCGCGAAGGCGGCCTGGAACGGCGAGGTCCTGCACGACGGCCCGCTCGGCACCGCGAAGGGTTTCGGCGGCGGCGTCACGCTGCGCGTGCCGGGCGCGAAGCTCAAGCCCGGCGCCAACACGCTGGCGCTCGCGCGCGAGGGCGGCGGCACGCTGCACTGGGCGTGGGAGGCGAGCGCCAACGTGCCGAGCCCCGGCCCGGCCACGAACGACGCGCGGCTCGCCGTGCGCCGCGAGTACCTGCACGCCACGCGCACCGCCGACCGGCGCGGCCGCCCGCGCTGGCTCACGAGCCCGGTGGACCCGAAGGACCCGATCCGCGTCGGCGACGCGGTGATGGTGCGCCTCACGCTCTCGGCGCCGAAGCGCCTCGCGTACCTGATGCTCGAGGACCCGAAGCCCGCCGGCTTCGAGATCGACGCGGTGCTGCCCGACGGCGCCGAACGGCCGTACGGCACGTGGGCCGAGTCGCGCGACGACCGCGCCGTGTTCTTCGTCGACGGGCTCGAGGACGGGGACACGGTGATCGAGTACCTGATCCGGCCCGAGCTGGAGGGCGCCTTCACCGCGCTGCCGGCCTCGGCCGGCGACATGTACGACCCCGACCTGCTCGTGCGCGGCCGCGAGGCGCGGCTCACGGTCGCACCGCAGCCCTAGGACGCGCATCGGAAGGCGGCCGAACGGCCGCCTTCCGACCCTCACCCGAAGGAGCTTCGCCCATGCCGCAGATTTCCGCGCCGACCGCCGAAGAATACGCGCCCTACTACGGCAGGTACGTCGAGAAGGTCGGGCCCGACTCGCTGGCGGCGCTCGAGGCGCAGGCGAAGGGCACGGCCGCCCTGCTCGCCACGACGCCCGAGAGCCTGGGGGAGCATCGCTACGCGCCGGGCAAGTGGAGCGTGAAGGAGGTGATCGGGCACCTGTCCGACTCCGAGCGCGTGTTCTCGTACCGGGCGCTGCGCATCGGGCGGGGCGACACGATCGACCTGCCGGGCTTCGACGAGAACCAGTTCGTACCCGCGGGCCGCTTCGAGCGCCGCACGCTGGCCGACATCGCCGCCGAGTTCGCGGCGGTGCGCGCCGCGACGCTGGCGCTCTTCCGCTCGTTCGACGCCGACGCGGTCCTGCGCATGGGCTCGGCGAACGGCCAGCCGGTGAGCGTGCGAGCGCTGGCGGCGATCCTCGCCGGCCACGAGCTGCACCACCTCGGCCTGCTGCGGGAGCGCTACGGCCTGAAGGGGTAGGGGGCGGGCGCCGCAAGCGACGCCCGCCCCGCGTTCGCCCCTACTCCCCGAACACCTTCATGCCCGGGGGTGCGTCCATGCCGTGGACGCGCGGGGGCAGCTTCGTGTCGGGGGTCCACACCGCGGCGGTCTTCGCGTTCCAGCTCGTGTCGAAGATCCGCTGCGCGTCGGCGGTGAGCTTCGCGTCGCGGATCGTGAAGCCCAGGTTGCGCGTGCTCAGGAAGTAGCTCGGCTCCCAGTTGCTGGTGCCGACCCACAGCCACGCGCCGTCGACCGTCATGTACTTGCAGTGCTCGACGCGCGCGTAGGGGATGTAGCCGCCGCTCCAGTCGGGCACGCGCGAGATCCTGACCGCCACGCCGTGCGCCGCCAGGTCGCGCAGGGCGTTCTCGTTCTCGCCGCCCAGCGCCCAGTCGGCCGCGATCAGGCGCACCTTCACGCCGCGCGCCGCGGCTCCGATCAGCGCGTGGTGCAGCGTCGAGTCGCCGCCGCCGCGCGCGCGCACGCCGTACTGCATCACCTGCACGTCCACCGAGCGCTTCGCGCCCGCGATGCACTTCACGATCAGGTCGCGATCCCACGGGATCCCCGCCGGCGTCGTCGCGCGCGGGCTCGCGCCCAGCCAGACCTCGGCCGTGTCGCGCGGGCCCTGCACCACGCGCACGGACCACGCAGGCGCCTCGTACGCGGCCGGCGCGAACGCGCGCGTCGTGTCGGCGCCGCCCCAGTCGCTCGCGAACA
>CAZIXL010000045.1:0-10910 GCA_964542885.1 uncultured bacterium | reverse complement strand
TGGGGCCACCGGAACCTCGACACGCGCGCGCTGGCCGGCGTGCTGAACGGCGAATACGCGATCGACGGGACCGGGCACTTCAACAAGATCGCCTCGTCGGCGACGCTCACCGAGCCGTGGCTCTTCGGCGTGCGCCTGATGGGCCAGGCCGGCCTCTACTACGTGCGCGAGGACGACCGCACGAACCCGAACTTCGTCCGCCACCTGCACGAGCGCGGCTTCACGTTCACGCTCTACCGCGAGCTGAGCCGCATCTCGCGGGCGACGCTCGTGCAGGAGAACCGCTTCGTGCGGCAGGACTACGACACGCTGCCGGGCGGCGTGGTCGCGCGCCCCGACACGCTCGTGGGCCGCTACCGCACGAACACGCTGCGCCTGACCCTCGAGCGCGACCTGCGCGACAACCGCATCGCCCCGCGGCGCGGCTCGTACCAGGTCGTGAGCGGCGAGCTCGCCGGCGGGCCGCTGCGCGGCACCAGCAGCTACCGCAAGCTGCAGGTCACCTCGACCTGGTACTCGCCGCTGCCGAACGGCTGGGACCTGGCCGTGCGCGCGATGGGCGGCGTCATGGAGCCCTTCGGCGAGCCCCCCGACAACTTCTCGCCGGGCGAGGGCCTGGACCGCAAGGTCGCCCTGGTGCCGTACGAGTCGCGCTTCTTCACCGGCGGCGTGAACGCGCTGCGCGGTTACGGCGAGAACTCCGTGCCCGCCAACGGCGGGCTCGCGATGGGGCTCGCCAACTTCGAGCTGCGCATCCCCCTGATCGGCCCGTTCGGGGTCGAGGCGTTCGTGGACGTCGGGAATGTCTGGGCCCGGCCGGAGTACATTCGGGCGGCGGACCTGGTGGCGCCCTGGCAGGGAGCCCGCAGCCTCGCGAACGACCTGCGCTGGACGTACGGCTTCGGCCCGCGGCTCGTGCTGCCGTTCGGGCCGCTGCGCGTGGACGTGGCGTGGGGCGACCGCGCCGACTTCCCGGCGACGACGATCCGCGGGAAACGCATGCGGTTCAACTACCAGTTCGCCATCGGACCTTCCTTCTGATCGCGGGACCATGAGCGACGAGCGCGACGAAAGACCCGGAGACGGCGAGGCGCCCGAGCCGCACGGCGTCGTCGAGACGCTGCGCGAGGAGCTGCACGAGGTCGCCGAGCACGTGCCGAAACCGGTCCGCTGGACCGTCGGCAAGCTCGTGCGCATCTCGCTGCTGGCGCTCGCCGGGCTTCTCGTGGTGCTCGCCGTGAGCGTGATCGCCTACTTCGCGAACCGCACCGAGCTGGTCGCGCGCGAGCTGACGCTGCTGCTGAACCACGAACTTTCGCAGCAGACCGACCTCGTGCTCGAGATGCGGGACATCAAGGGCAACCCGCTGACCGGCTTCCGGGTGGTCGAGCCGCGCGTGCGGTACCGCGACGGGGCGGGGACGCTGCTCGAGGCGGCCGAGATGCGGGTGCGCTACAGCCTGTGGAGCCTGCTCACCGGCGGCCGCGGGCCCGTGGACGTGCTCGTCGAGCACCCGCGCGTGCGCCTCGACCTGGGGCCGAACCAGTCCCTGCGGGTGCCCGAGTTCCGCGGTCGCCCGACGGCGAAGCGCGGCAAGCCACGCTCCCTGGCGTTCTCGCTCCAGCTGAAGGACGCCGCGCTCTCGACCCCGAAGCCGCTCGGCGCCTTCGCGGGCCTCGACCTGTCGGTGCACGGTTCGACCGGCACGGTCGCGCGCGTCGAGGTCGCGCACCTGCGCTGGAAGCAGGGGCCGTGGCACAGCCGCCTCGAGGACCTGCGCGCGAAGGTCGAGCTGGACCGCGACAGCACGCGCTTCACGCTGGACCGGCTGCGCACGGGCGACCTCGACCTGACGGCGGCCGGAGGCTGGGCGAACGGCCGCACCGAGCGGCGCGTGCACGCGGACGTCGCGAAGGTGCGCTGGGCGTGGCTCGCCGAGGTCTTCGACAACAAGTCGTTCGACGTGCCCGGCTCGGGCGCGGCCGTCGTGGACGCCGCGGGCGACCGGAGCTGGGCGGGCACGTTCCGCTCGACGCTCACGTGGGACAGCCTGGCGGTGAACGGCAGCGGGCGCTTCACGTGGGACGGCACGCAGCTCGCGATCGACGGGCTGGACGGGCGCTCGCTGGCCGGGAACTTCCGCGGCCGCCTGCGCTGGTCGAAGCGCGCGTGGGAGGTGGGCGGCGACGCGCGCGACGCCGACCCCGCGCACTGGCGCGCGCTCAAGCTGGTCGGCTGGCCTGCCGGGAAGCTCAACGGTCGGTTCCTCTACCACGTGAAGACCGAGACGAAGGCCCCGACGGAGTCGCGCCTCACGGCCACGCTGGCGGGCTCGGAGTGGGCGGGCTGGCGCGTCGACAGCGCGGTCGTGCGCGTGGACTTCCCGGCCGTGGCCAGCGACTCGTTCTCGGTCGCGGGCTGGCGTCGCGGCGGCGCGTTCACGCTGCGGGCGAAGGTGACGCCCGAGCGCTGGGAGGGCCCGTGGACGATCACGAACCTGCCGCTCGAGGAATGGCCGGACGGCCGGGCGACCGGCCTCGCGGGCCTGCTCGCGCACGGGGCGGGGCGGGTCGAGAACCGCGCCGGCCAGCTGTTCGTGACCGGCGACCTCGAGGGACGCGCGACCGACTGGAGCGCCGCGCACTTCGCGCGCTGGACGCTGCGGGGCGTGAACGGCCGGCTGCTGCCGACGCCCGACCTGTCCGCTGACGCGGTCGCGCAGGACGGGTTCTTCGTCGGCATCCACCTCGACAGCGTGTCGGCGCCGCTGCGGCTCGGCGACCAGCGCGTGGACTTCGCCGAGCTGCGCGCGCACGCGGGCGACACGCTGGTCACGCTCGGCGGCGGCGCGGCGTGGGACGGCGACCGCTGGCGGCTCACCGCGGCGCGCGCGCGGCTGCGGAGCGACCAGTTCGACTGGGTGGCGGAGCCGCCGCTCGTGCTGTCGGGCGACGCCGACGGCACGGTGTCCGAGCACGTGATCGCGCACGACGGCTACGCCCGGGTCGAGGCGCACGGCCGCTGGGCCTCGCCCGGCGGGTACTACGACTTCACGTTCGACGGCCACCGGCTGGACCTCGGCCGGCTCGGCATGCCGCTCGACTGGGGCATGGGCGGGCAGGCCAATGCGCGGCTCGCCGTCTCCGGCCGCTCGGGCGACCCGCGCTGGAGCTTCGCGGGGCGGGCTTCGGGCCCGGCGTTCGGCGGCCACGCGGCCGACTCGCTGGCGCTCTCGCTGTCGGGGGCCCGCCGCACGCTGCGCATCGAGGACCTGGCGTTCACGCTCGGCGGCGGCGACCTGCGCGCCGGGCTGCAGGTCGAGCGCACCGGGCAGGAGTGGCCCGATTCGCTCACGGCGACCGCGGTGATGCGCTGGCTCCAGGACGCCGGCGCCTGGCGCGGCGACGTCGCGGCGAAGGACTTCCCGGTCGACCGGCTGGGAGCGATGTTCCCCGCCGCCGCCGGCTGGATGGGCACGCTCGACGGCACCCTGTCGATCGGCGGCAGCCCGCCCGCTCCCGAGCTGCAGGCGAAGGCCGCGGCGACCGGCTTCGGCTGGCGCGACTACCGCGCGCAGCGCATCGAGGCGTCGGCGAGCTTCCAGGACGGGCAGCTCGAGGTGCCCGAAGTGCGCGTGACCATGCTCGACGTGGCCTCGACGCTGCGGGGGCGCATGCCGCTCGAGCTGGCGCTGGGCCGCGAGCCGGTGCTGCCCGACCGGCCCATGTCGTGGCGCATCCAGGTGCCGAAGGGCGACCTCAAGCTGCTGCCGGCGCTGCTGCCGATCTTCCAGACCGCCTACGGCCGCTTCGACCTCGACGCGACGGTGACGGGGACGCCGGTGCACCCGAAGGTGAGCGGGACCGGGCACGTGCGCGACGGCACCGTGCGCCCGGCCGGGCGCGAGGAGATCCTCGAGAAGGCCTACGCCGACCTGCACTTCGACGAGTCGCGCGTCACGCTCGATTCGCTCTCGGCGACCCAGGGCCGCACCGGGCGCGTGTGGGCGAAGGGCGCCGCCGAGCTGAACGGCCTCGACGTGAAGCGCTACCTCTTCGACCTGACGATGCGCGACTTCGCCTCGCGGCAGGAGGGCCTGTACGCCGCGCTCTTCGACGGCGACTTCAAGGTGACCGACGGGCCCGAGGTGCTGGGCGAGCGGCTGCCGCAGGTGACCGGCGACGTGCGGCTCAAGCGCGGCGTCGTCGAGTTCGACTTCGCCAACCAGAGCGAGGTGCAGGCGCGCATGGCGACGACCGAGCCGCTGTACTGGACGTACCGCATCCACCTCGGCGCGCCGAGCAACCTGCGCTGGCGGCCGCCCGACGGCGACATCGAGTTCGACGCCGACCTGGACCTCGAGCAGACGCCCGATTCGCTGCTGATCTTCGGCGAGATGCACCTGATCCGCGGCTACTACTACTTCCTGAGCAACCGCTTCAGCCTCACGCAGGCCGACCTCACGTTCGACAACCAGCAGGGCGTCGACCCGACCATGACGATCGTCGCGACGACGCGGCTGGTGCCGACCCAGAAGGGCTACACCGGCAAGCGCCAGGCCGAGACGATCACCGCCGAGATCTCGGGACGCGCGAGCCAGCCGCGGATCGACCTGGGCGGGCCCGAGGGCTGGGACCAGAAGGAGATCCTGGCCGAGCTCACGTACGGGCGCTTCACCGGCGAGACGGGCCAGGGGTTCTCGACCGACCCGCTCGAGAACTACGTCACGCGCCAGCTCACGAACCAGCTCTCGCAGGACCTGTCGAAGTTCTTCAACAACGCCATCAGCCAGTGGACCGTCGAGCGCGAGCAGGGGGCCCTGTTCGGGGGCAGCGGAGCGGGCGACGTGTACGTGGGCTTCTCGGGCGACGTGAACGACCGGACGTCGTTCACCTCCCGCCAGCGCGTGCCCGGGCTGGACCGGGGCACGGCCCCGGTCGGCATCGCCAACCTGTACGAGCGCGACGTCGAGGTCGAGTACCGGATCAACCGCTTCATCTACGTCACCACGGAGCTCGCCCAGCGGCGGAGTTCGCTGGCCCAGCCGGCGGGCCCCGCGGGGCCCGCCGACTTCAACGTCAACCTCCAGGCGCGCTGGGAGGATTGACCTTCCGCTTACGTCGGATCGCGGGAACGGGGGAGCGTTTTCGGTGTAGAGTGCGACACGGCGCGAAGTCGTGCCGCCAGGGCCGGGACGGAAAGGACGGACGATGGGCATTCGGCGTTGGGCGACCAGGGCCCTGAGCGTGGCCGCGGCGGCCGCGGGGCTGCTGGCCGGGATCCTCGCGACGGCGGGCACCGCGCACGCGCAGTACTTCGGGCAGAACAAGGTCCAGTACGACCTCTACGACTGGCACTGGATCCGGTCGGACCACTTCGAGGTCTACTTCTACGCGGGCGAGGACAGCCTCGCGATGCGCACGCTGGACCTGGCCGAGAAGACGAACGCGGTGTTCTCGAAGCGCCTGGGCCACAAGCTCAGCAAGCGCATCCCGATCATCCTCTACGGCTCGCACAACGACTTCTCGCAGACGAACGTCACCTCCGAACTGATCGACGGCAGCACCGGCGGCTTCACCGAGCTGCTGCGGGACCGGGTGGTGATCCCGTTCACGGGCTCGTACGAGGACTTCCGGCACGTGCTCGTGCACGAGCTGGTTCACGCCTTCCAGTTCGACATCCTCTACAACAACACCGGCATGTCGCTGCTCTCGGGCCAGGGCTTCTTCCAGATGCCGCTGTGGTTCGCCGAGGGCATGGCCGAGTACTACTCGCTCGGCATGGAGCCGAACGCCGAGATGTGGTGCCGGGACGGCTCGATCACCGGGTACATCCCGCCGCTCGAATACATGGGCGGCTACCCCGTGTACAAGTTCGGCCAGTCGGCGATCGCCTACCTGCACGAGCGCTACGGCCCCGACCGGTTCCGCGAGGTGCTGCGGCGCGCGCGGCAGATGCGCAACTTCGATCGCGCGTTCGAGCGCACGTACGGCATGCCGACCCAGCGCTTCGACGAGCAGTGGCGGCTGTGGCTGCGCAAGCGCTACTGGCCCGACGTCGCCAAGCACGAGTACCCCGAGACGTACGGCAAGCGCCTGACCGACCACCGGCACGACCAGAGCAACCTGAACCTCATGCCCGCGGTCTCGCCGCAGGGCGACCGCATCGCGTACTTCAGCGACCGCAAGCAGTACACGGACCTGTACGTCATGTCGGCTTACGACGGGAAGGTGCTGCGGCGCGTGCTGCGCGGCGAGCGCAGCGTGCAGTTCGAGTCCTGGCCGCTCTTCCGCGGCTCGGTGGCCTGGTCGCCCGACGGGACCGCACTGGCCCTCACGGCCAAGAGCGCCGGCCGTGACCGCCTGTACGTGATCGATTCGAACACGGGCCAGGTGCGGCGCAGCTTCTCGCTGCCCTGCGACGCCCTCTCGTACCCGGCGTGGTCGCCGACCTCGGACTCGGTCGTGGTGGCGGGCCTGCAGCACGGCCGGACCGACCTGTGGCTCGTGGACACGGGCACGGGGGAGCAGAAGCGCCTGACGGACGACGCGTGGGACGAGCGCGAGGCGTCGTGGTCGCCCGACGGCCGCCACGTCACGTTCTCCTCGGACCGGCTCGCGCCGGTGGTGCTGCAGCCGGCGCCGCCGGATTCGGGCTACGGGCACTACGGCCTGTACGACCTGGACCTGGCGACCGGCCGCGTGGATTCGCTGCTCGACACGGCGGGTGACGACCACAACCCGGTCTGGTCGCCCGACGGCCGCAAGCTCGCGTTCCTGAGCGACCGCAGCGGGGTGATGAACCTGTACCTGCTCGACACCGACGACCAGTCGGTGACGCAGCTCACCGACGTGCTCGGCGGCGTGCAGAGCGTGTCGTGGTCGGTGCAGAACGACCGGCTGGTCTTCTCGGCGTTCGACCGCGGCGGCTGGGACGTGTTCGCGGTCCAGGCGCCGGTCGGCTCGGACGGCGTCCTGCGCGACCTGAAGCGCGACGCGCGTGCCGCGGTGCTCACGTCCGAGGAGGCCTCGCGCCCGGCCGTGCCCGACACGCTGCAGGAGGCCGACTTCGGGGCGCTGGCGACCTCGTGGCCCGATTCGCTGACCGTGCCCGACACGACCGCGAGCCCGCGCCACGAGGGCCGCCGCGGGCCGCTGCCGACGGTCGCGGGCGAACCGCCGTCGGAGGCCGGGACGTCGACGTTCACGCCCGCGGTGGGGCAGCTCGCGATGGCGCCCGAGGAGCGCGTGCTGCCCGACACGGCGGCGCGGCCGGTCGACACGATCCCGCTGCTCGAGACCGGCGGGCCGTTCGCGCTGCCCGACAGCGTCCTGGGCCAGAAGCCGCGCGGCTACCACTGGAAGCTCGGCCCCGAGGCCGCCAACGGCCAGGTCGTCGCGGCGACCGGCTACGGCTTCGCCGGCACCACGTCGATCCTGTTCAGCGACTTCCTCGGCGACCGCAACCTGTACGTGGCGACCGACCTGTTCCCGGGCTCGCTCGAGGAAACGAACGCGCTCGCGATCTACAGCTACCTGCCGCGCCGCTGGGACTGGGGCGCGGGCGTGTTCCACTTCAAGAACTACTACGAGTCGCGCACGACCACGCTGGGCGAGCAGCTCTCGAGCGCGCAGATCTTCAGCGAGCGCAACTTCGGCGGGCTGTTCGAGCTCTCGTACCCGTTCGACCGCTTCCGCCGCCTCGACCTGCAGATGACGCAGTTCTGGGTCGAACGCACGTTCTACGACGAGATCGTGCCCGGCTACTTCGTGCGCGGCCCGCGGCTCTTCCGCAGCGTCACCTCGCCGGCCCTGTCGCTCGTGGGCGACAACTCGCTGTCGAGCTACTACGGCCCGGTGAACGGCTCGCGCTACAACCTGACGTACTCGCCGGCCTTCAAGGTGACCTCGAACAGCCTCGAGTACCAGACGGTCTCGGGTGACTTCCGGCGCTACTGGGACCTCACGTCGGGCTACACGTGGGCGATGCGCTTCCTCGCGGCCGGCAGCTACGGCCCGGACCCGCAGGCGTTCCGGCTCGGCGGCTTCTCGACGCTGCGGGGTTTTCGCGACTTCGACATCGTCGGAACGCGGGCGCTCATGATGAACCAGGAGTTGCGCTTCCCGTTCATCCAGCAGCTCGGGCTGGTCGGTCCCGTGCCGCTCGGCAGCTTCAACCTGAAGGGCGCGATCTTCACCGATGCCGGCATGGTCTGGAACGAGGGCGACCCGCTGCGCTTCACCGCCGTGGACGCGCGGGGCCGGCACCTCGCGAGCCCGCTGCTGTCGTTCGGCGTGGGGATCCGCAGCTACGTGTGGTTCGCGCTGGTCAAGCTCGACGTGGGCTGGCGCACGGACCTGCGCGACACGGCCCGCCCGCGCTGGCACCTGAGCCTGGGCCCCGAGTTCTAGGCCCCGCCGCGGCACCCGCGGCGCCGCCCGGCCGGTCCAGGGCGGCGCCGTTGCGTTTCGCACGGCCCGCCGGCCGGCCCGCGCGGCAAAACACCTGTGGCGTGGGCCGCGACGTTCCGATACAGTCCTTCGCCATCGATCCACGGGGTTCCTCACGGGTGCGCTCGTGACGGATCCATGCCTTTCATGCATCGGTACGGAGCAGTCGGGTTCGTGCCGGTCGAACGAAGGAGAAGGAAGATGCCCGCCTCCCGCAGCAACCCCCGCGCGTCGGCCCGTTCCACGGTCATGTCGCGCCAGCCGCGCACGTTCGACGCGCCGCGGCAGCCGGACGGCCACCGCTCACCCGTCAGCACGTACTTCGGGCGCCACGTCCTCGACCTGCTCAAGCTGCGCGAAAAGCTGCCGCGCGAGACCTACCAGTCGCTCGTCTCGACGCTGCGCAACGGCACGCCGCTGACCCGCGAGGTCGCGGAAACCGTCGCCTCGGCCGCGCGCGAGTGGGCGGTGTCGCACGGCGCCTCGCACTTCACGCACTGGTTCCAGCCGATGACCGGCCTCACGGCCGAGAAGCACGACGCGTTCATCGACCTCAACGTGCAGATGGCGGGGGAGGCGCGCGTGCTCGAGAAGCTGTCGGGCTCGCAGCTGTGGCAGAGCGAGCCGGACGCCAGCTCGTTCCCGTCGGGCGGCATGCGCTCCACGTTCGAGGCGCGCGGCTACACGGCGTGGGACCCGAGCGTGCCCATGTTCCTGGTCGAGAGCGCGAACGGCCGCACGCTCTGCATCCCGTCCGCGTACATCAGCTACCACGGGGCTTCGCTCGACCACAAGACGCCGCTGCTGCGCTCGAACGAGGCGCTGGGCCGCCACGCGGCCGCGTTCCTCAAGCTGCTGGGCGACGTCGACGTGAAGCAGGTCCACTCCACGCTCGGCGTGGAGCAGGAGTACTTCCTCGTCGACCGCGCGCACTTCGCGCTGCGGCCCGACCTCACGCTGAGCGAGCGGACGCTGCTCGGGGCGGGCTCGCCGCGGCACCAGCAGTTCGAGGACCACTACTTCGGCTCCATCCCGCCGCGCGTCATCGCCTTCATGGAGGAGCTGGAGTTCGAGCTCTACCGGCTCGGGATCCCGATCAAGACGCGGCACAACGAGGTCGCGCCGATGCAGTTCGAGATGGCGCCGATCTTCGAGGACGCGAACATCGGCAACGACCACAACGTGCTCGCGATGGACGTGGCGCGCAAGGTCGCGCTGCGGCACGACTTCGTGTGCCTGTTCCACGAGAAGCCCTTCGCCGGCATCAACGGCAGTGGCAAGCACTGCAACTGGAGCATGTCCACGGACCGTGGCGAGAACCTGCTGGACCCGGGCAAGACGCCGCACCAGAACCTGCGCTTCCTCGCGTTCGTGGCCGTGTGCCTGAAAGCCGTGCACGACCACTCGGTCGCGCTGCGCTTCTCGGTCTCGGGCGCGAACAACGACCTGCGCCTGGGCGCCAACGAGGCGCCGCCGGCCATCCTCTCGGTGTTCGTCGGCGACCAGCTCACCAGCATCATCGACCGCATGATCGCCGGCGAGGCCGCGAAGGATCCCGAGCACTTCGTGCTCGAGATGGGCGTCGCCAAGCTGCCCGCGCTGGCCAAGGACAACACGGACCGCAACCGCACCTCGCCGTTCGCGTTCACCGGGAACAAGTTCGAGTTCCGCGCGGTGGGCTCGTCGGCGAACTGCGCCGTGCCCATGTCCACGCTGAACGCGGCGGTCGCCTCGGCGCTGGCCGAGATGACCGGCCGGCTGCAGGCGAAGCTGGGCGCGAAGGGCGCGAACCGCGACCAGGCGGTGGCCGACCTGCTGCGCGAGGTGTTCGCCGAGACCTCGGCCGTGCGCTTCGAGGGCAACGGCTACAGCGAGGCGTGGAAGGCCGAGGCGGCGAAGCGCGGCCTGCCGAACCTGGCCGACACGCCGGCCGCGCTCGCGGCCGTGCGCGAGGCGAAGCACCACCGCTTCCTGATCGACATGGGCGTGTTCTCGGAGGCCGAGGTCGACAGCCGCTTCAACGTGGCGATGGAGCGCTACCTGAAGCAGGTCGCGCTCGAGGCCGAGACCCTGGCGGAGATGGTCACGACGCTGGTCGTGCCGGCGGCCGAGCGGCAGCTGACCGTGTCGAGCGCGGCGTGGGCCGCGATGGCCCAGACCGGCCCGCGCAAGGACTCGGCGCACGCGCGCCGCGTCGCGGCGCTGGGCGAGGCGCTCGAGGCGGCGCTGGCGGGCGTCGAGGCGCTGCAGAAGAAGCTGGCCGACATCGGCGGCACGCACGACGAGATGCAGGCGTGCGCGCGGCTGGGCGCCGAGGTGCGGCCGCTGATGGGCGAGGTGCGCGCGGCGGCCGACCGGCTCGAGACGCTGGTCGACGACGAGCTGTGGCCGATGCCGAAGTACCGCGAGATGCTGTTCGTGAAGTGACGCACCCGCAGGACGTCGCACGGGGCCGCCGGT
>CAZIXL010000044.1:0-10925 GCA_964542885.1 uncultured bacterium | reverse complement strand
CGCGGCGCTCGTCCAGGCCGAGAGCCCCGAGGTGACGCTGCCCCCCGGCGTGGACCTGGCGCAGCTCGGCGAGGTCGGCCTGCGGCTGCTGGGCCTGGAGCGCGGCGAGGCGCACCGGCTGGCCGGTGTGATCGACTGGCGCTCGACCATGCTGCTGCCGGTCGTGGCCTCGGCGACGCGCTTCCAGCAGGTGAGCGTCAACGGCGCGCGCGGCGTGCTGCTCGAGACGAACAGCACCGCCACGCCCGACGGTTCCGACCGCGGGCCCGGCAACGCCCTGCTCTGGACGCGCGACGGACGCGTCTACGCGCTGCTGGGCAACCTTCGCAGCTCGGTCGACCTGGTGCAGATGGCCGAGTCGGTGCGCTGACCGATGCGGGCCGCGGCGCGGACGTGCCGATCCGGGGCGGACGTCGTAGCCTCGCGCGCATGACCACGGCCGTCGTCGAGACGCGCGGGCTGCGCAGGCGGTTCGGCGCGAAGGTAGCCGTCGCGGACCTGTCGCTGTCGCTCGCGCCCGGCGAGATCTTCGGCTTCCTCGGGCCGAACGGCGCGGGCAAGACCACGTCGCTCAAGATGCTGCTCGGGCTCATCGCGCCGAGCGCCGGCGAGGGCCGGCCCGGCCCCCCCCCCCCCCCCCCCCGGGGGGGGCGGGGCCCCGCGCGGGGGGGGGGGGGGGGGCGGGGCCGCCCCCCCCCGCCGCTCGGCGACCGCGCGGCGCGCGCGAAGGTCGGCTTCCTGCCGGAGCACTTCCGTTTCCAGGAGTGGATCACCGGGCGCGAGCTGCTGCACGCGCACGGCCGGCTCTGCGGCCTTTCGGGCGCCGACCTGGCGCGGCGCGTCGACGCGCTGCTCGCGCGCGTGGACCTGCTCGACGCCGCGCACGTGCGGTTGCGCGACTACAGCAAGGGCATGCAGCAGCGCGCGGGGCTCGCGGCCGCGCTCGTCAACGATCCCGCGGTCGTGTTCCTCGACGAGCCCACGTCCGGCCTGGATCCGCTGGGGCGGCGGCTCGTGCGCGACCTGATGCGCGAGCTGAAGGAGCGCGGCGTCACGGTGTTCCTCAACTCGCACCTGCTGGGCGAGGTCGAGCAGACCTGCGACCGCGTCGTGTTCCTCAAGGCGGGCCGCGTGGTGCGCGAGCACGTGCTGGGCGGCGATCCCGAGGGGCTCGAGGTCGAGTTGCGGGCCGACGGGCTCGCGCCGGCGGCCCGCGAGGCGCTCGGCCGGATCGGCACGGTGCTCGACGAGGCCGGCGGCGGGCTGCTGGTGCGCGTGGGCGGACCCGAGGCCGTGCCCGCGCTCGCGCGCGTCGTCGTCGAGAGCGGCGCGCAGCTGCGCCACCTGGCCGCACGCCGCGCGTCGCTCGAGGCGCTGTTCCTCGAGGTCATGGGCGAGGAAGGGCGGCCCGGGTGAGCGCCGTGGGCCGCTTCGGGACCGTGGTCGGGCTCACGCTGCGCGAGGCCGCGCGCCGGCGCATCCTCCTGGCCGCGCTGCTCGGCGCGCTCGCGTTCCTGCTGCTCTACGCGATCGGCTTCCACTTCGTGGCGCGCGAGGCCGTGAAGAGCAACCCGATGTCGGTGATCGAGCAGCGGATGGTCCTCAACTTCTTCACCCTCGCGGGGCTCTACGCGACCAACTTCCTCGTGGTGCTCTCGGCCGTGCTGCTGCCGCTCGACACGCTGTCGGGCGACATCGCCTCGGGCGTCATGCAGACGCTGGCCGCGCGCCCGGTGCGCCGCGCCGAGATCCTGCTGGGCAAGTGGTTCGCGTACTGGCTCGTGTGCGCGGGCTACCTGCTGCTCGTGGCGGGCGGCGTGCTGGCGATCGCGAGGGTCCGCGGCGGCTTCACGCCCCCGAACGCGGTCGCCGGCCTGTCGCTGATGCTGCTCGAGGCGACCTGCTTCGTGTCGCTCTCGATCGCCGGCGGCGCGCGGCTCACCACGGTCACGAACGGCGTCGTCGCGTTCGCGCTCTACGGGCTGGCGTTCATCGGCGGCTGGATCGAGCAGGTGGCCTCGTTCGCCAACAACCACGCCGCGCGCAACGTGGGCACCGTGGCGAGCCTGCTGGTGCCGACCGAGTCGATGTGGACGCTGGCGGCGAACCTCATGCAGCCGCCGATCATGTCGCAACTCCACCTGACGCCGTTCTCGCCGGCGGCCGTGCCCAGCCCCGCGATGGTGGTGTGGGCGGGCCTTTGGGCCGTGGCCGTGCTCGCCTGGGGCCTGCGCGGATTCGCGAAACGCGGGCTCTGACCGCCGCGGGCGCGGCGGCACCGGCCGCGCGCGGCCGTCAGTCGTCCTGCTTCGGGCCGCCGTCCCCGCCCTTCTGCTTCGCGCCGCACCCGCAGTCGCCGCACTTGTGGTACGGGCCGGGTGGCAGGTCGTCGTAGGCGATCCGGTGTTCGCCGCCCTCGTCGTCGCGCACCCAGACGGTCTCCGGGTAGGGCTCGACGCGGTACACGGTCACCACGCCCTTGCCGGTCGTGATCTTCGTTCCCGGCGGCGGCAGCTTCGCGGCGCTGTCGCGGTACTGCGCCAGCTCGTACGAGAGGCAGCACATGAGCCGGCCGCACGCGCCCGAGATCTTGGTCGGGTTGAGCGACAACGCCTGCTCGCGTGCCATCTTGAGCGTGACCGGGTGGAAGCCCTTCATCCACGTCGAGCAGCAGAACGCGCGCCCGCACGGCCCGCAGCCGTCGAGGCGCTTGGCCTGGTCGCGCACGCCGATCTGGCGCAGTTCGATGCGCGTCTGGAAGCGCGCGGCCAGGTCCTTCACCAGCTCGCGGAAGTCCACGCGGTGCTCGGCGGTGAAGTAGAACGTGATCCGGTTGCGGCGGAACGTGACCTCGACCTCGGACAGCGCCATGGCCAGGTCGCGGGCCTCGATGCGCGCGAGCGCGTAGTCGAACGCCTCGTCCTCGAGCCGGCGGTTGCGGTCGTCCTGGTCGAGGTCCTCCTCCTCGGCCCTGCGGATGATCTCGCGCGACACGTTCTGCGGCTTCTTGAGCGCGACGAGCGCGGGGTCCTTGAGGAACACCTGCCCCAGCGTCTCGCCGTGCTCGCCCTGCACCACGACCTTGTCGCCGAGGCGCAACCACAGGCTGCGGCTGTTGAGGAAGAACTCCTTGCGCGTGCCGCGCAGGGAGACCTGGACGATGTCGGGCATCTCCGACCTCGGGGGCGAACCGGCGGTTCGCCCGGAACACCGGCGAATCCGCCGGCGGGGAAGGCTCTGGAAGGACGGCGCACGCCGCCCGGAAACGGGGGGCGGCGGCTATGGAAAGGTCCCGCTCGGCGGGACGCGGCGTGCCGACGATACCGCATGCCGCCGCGGAGCCGCAGCGGATTCGCCCCGCGCGCGGGGGCGCCTCAGGCGCGCGAGGCCTCGACGTCGAGCGCCGAGCGCACCGAATGCACGAGCACCCTGGGCGCGAACGGCTTGGGCAGGAACGACGTCAGCGGGTCGTCGGCGGGGGCGGCGTCGGCCGTGTACCCGCTCGTGAGCACGACCGGCAGCCCGGGCCGGATCTGGCGCAGGACGGGCAGCAGCTCGAGTCCGGTGCGCCCGGGCATGAGCACGTCGAGCACGACCGCGTCCACGCCGCCCGGGTCCGAGCGCAGGCGGGCCTCGGCCTCGTCCGCGTCCACCGCCGAGAGCGTGCGGAAGCCCGCGTGCTCGAGGGCGCGCACCGCGATCGCGCGCACGGTCGGCTCGTCGTCCACGACGAGCACGACCTCGCCGCGGCCCCGCGGCGCGTGCTCCGCCGCCGGCGCGCCGGGGGCGGTTCCGGACGAGCCCGCGGGCTGCTCCGCGGCCGGCAGCAGCACGCGGAAGCGGGCGCCCTCGCCCGGGCGGCTCTCGACCTCGACCCGCCCGCCGTGCTGCGAGACGATGCCGTACACCATCGACAACCCCAGGCCGGTGCCCTTGCCCACCGGCTTCGTCGTGAAGAACGGCTCGAAGATGCGCGGGAGCACGTCCGGTGCGATCCCCGTGCCGGTGTCCTGCACGCACAGCTCCACCCAGCGCGCGGGGACGCGATCGCCGTCGGGGCCGCTCGTGGTGACGGTGACCCGTCCGCCCGCCGGCATCGCGTCGCTGGCGTTGAGGCACAGGTTGAGCAGTGCCTGCTGCACCTGCCCGGCGTCCACGAGCACGGGCGGCAGCCCGTGCCCGAGCGCGGTCTCGAGCTTCACCGTGACCGGCAGCGCCCGCCGCAGCAGCCGGGCGGCCTCCTCGACGATTTCGTTGAGCGCCGCCGGCGCGGGCCGGCTCTCGATCCGGCGGCTGAACGCGAGCAGCCCGCGCGTGAGGTCGGCGCAGCGCTGCGCCGCCGCGCGGGCGACGCGCAGGTGCTCGCGGCTCGACGCGTCGCCGGGCATGGTGTCCTGAAGCAGGTCGAGGTGGCCGATCACGCCCGTGAGCTGGTTGTTGAAGTCGTGCGCGACGCCGCCGGCGAGGGTGCCCACCGTCTCCATCTTCTGGGCCTGCACGAGCTGCGCCTCGACCTCCTTGCGGCGCGTGACGTCGTCGAGCGTGCCGTACATGCGCACGGGCCTGCCGTCCGGGCCGCGGTCGAAGAAGCGCCGGTCGCGCACGGCGATCCAGCGGCCCTCGCCGTGCCGCAGCCGGTACTCGGCTTCGAACGGTTCGCCCGTGCGCATGCACGCGTCGAGCTGCGCCTGCACCGGCGCGGCGTCGTCCGGGTGCAGGCGCGAGCGCCACGTTTCGATGGCGTCGTTGCGCCCCGTAGGCGACCAGCCCAGCACCGCCAGGTGGTTCGCGCTGCTCGTGACCATGCCGTTCTCGAGGTCCCATTCGTAGACGACCTGGCCCGTCGCCGCGACGACGCGCTCGAAGCGGTGCTGCCAGAGCTGCACCTCCTCGGAGAGCCGCAACAGCTCGCGGCGGTCCTGCACCACCATCACGACCGCGTCGAACGACGGTCCGCCGAAGAGCGAGATGGGCAGCGCCTGCGCGACGAACGGCACGTCCTCGCCGGACGGCGCGCGCAGCAGCAGGTCGACGGCGGCGGCCGGCTCGCCGGTGGCGAGCGCCCGCGCCGAGGGCATGTCGGCCGGCTCGACCGGCGTGCCGTCCGGGTGGCGGAAGCGCATCGCGTCCTTCAGCTGCGCGAAATCGCCGCTCGTGCCCGCGCGCGCGCCGGTCAGCTCGTGGAGCCGCGGGTTCACGTACACGAGCCGCGTGTCCTCGCGCGAGAGCACGCCCACGCCGACGGGCAGCGCGTGCAGGATCGTGTCGAGGCGCGCGCGCGCCGCCATCAGTTCGCCCTCGGTGCGCTCGACGGCGTCGGCCATGCGGTCGAACGCGCGCCCGGCGTTGGCGATCTCGTCGTGCCCCTGCAGGCCGGCGCGCGCCGTCAGGTCGCCCGCCGCGAACCGCTCCGCCGCGTGCTGCAGCCGCCGCGAGGGCACGTTCAGCCAGCGCTCGAGCAGCCAGCCGATGAACGCGACGATGATCAGCCCGACGAACGCGCCGGGCGTGGCCTGGGCCTGGACGTCGCGGGCGATCGACGCGAATCGCCCGCGCGGATCGACGACCATCACGAAGCGCAGGCCGGCGTGCGGGCCGGCGAGCGGGCCGCTCGTGGCGACGACGCGCTGGTCCGCCAGCATGCGCGCCGACGAGCCGCCGCGCAGGTGGCGTTCCAGCCGCGACGACGAGCCGGGGCGGCCGAGCAGCGAGTCGAGCGAAGCTCCTTCCAGCGTGTCGGGCTCGGCGGCCACGAGCTGGCCCGACTCGTCGACCAGGCCCGTGAGCCGGGCGCTGCGCTGCGCCGCGAGCCGCTCGATCAGGTAGTGCCGCGCGTGTTCCTCGCTCGCGAACCACGGATCGCCCAGGCTCCACGACGCGCGCTCGGCGCCGAGTGCGGCCGTCAGCACCTCGGTCTCGCGCGCCTGCTTCAGGGCCATCCGCACCCCGAGCCACGAGTGCAGCGTCACGTAGCCGGCGCCCGCCAGCAGCAGGATGAGCGTCAGCCGGTGGCGCAGTCCCGAGAAGCGGCGCAGCAGGTTCACGTCAGTAATCCCAGCGCGCGGTACCGTGGGGCGGCCACTGCCCCTCGCCCATGCGGCTGCCCGCGACGCGCGACAGCGTGGAGAACAGCGTGAGGTCGGCGGTGACGTTGCCGTCGATCGAGCGCAGCGCCTCTTCCAGCACCATCAGGCGGCGCCGGATCTCGGCGGCGTCGAGGCGCTCGGCCAGCGCCCGCACCTCCGCCTCGCGGTCGGCGAACGTGAGCGACTCGCCGCCGCCGCCGTAGCGCGCGCGCAGCACGTCGCGCAGCCACAGCTCGTGGTACTCGATCGCGCGCCGCAGGTCCTCGCGGCCGGTGCGGCCGAAGTTCATGAAGCCCTGCGCGCCCTTCCACATGCCGGACGCGTCGCCGCGCAGCGCGAGCGCGAGCAGCGCCATGGCCTTGTCGCGCAGCACCAGCGCGTCGCCGCCGCGCAGCGACAGCGCGCGGGCGAGCGAGCCGCCCGCGATCGCCGCCAGCACGCGCGCCTCGCGCTCGGGCACGCCGGCGGAGCCCGTGAGGAAGGCGAGCACCTGCGACTCGGACAGCGGTGCGAAGCGCACGCGCTGGCAGCGCGAACGGATCGTGGCCGGCACGCGCGAGGGCCGCGACGTGGTGAGCACCCACAGCGTCGTGGCGCCGGGCTCCTCGATCGACTTGAGCAGCGTCGAGTACTGGTCCTCGCGCATCCGGTCGCAGTCGCGCACCACCACGACGCGCCGCGCGGCCTCGTACGGCCGATACGCGAGCTCGCGCTGCAGCTCGCGCGTCTGCCCCACGCGGATCGACGCCGCCTTCTCGTAGCGGAACGTGAAGAACGGGTCGTCGCGCATCGCCTGCAGCGTCTCGGCGGCGCTCGCCTCGGCTTCGCGCTCCTCGCCCGAGAGGGGGAAGAGGAACTTGAGGTCCGGGTGCTGCAGCGTGCCGGTCTTCGCGCAGGCCGCGCATTCGCCGCACGCGTCGTCGCCGGTCGCGGCGGGCGCGGCCGCCGCGGGCGCGTCGCCGAACAGCGAGGGCGTGTCGTCCACGCGCACCGCCGCAGGCGCGGCCCCCGGCACGCGGTCGCACAGCGCGGCGCGCGCGAACGCGAGCGCCGCCGTGCCCTTGCCGACCCCGGCCGGACCCTGGAAGAGGTAGGCGTTGCCGTAGCGCTCGCGCGCCACGATGCCGCGCAGGAACGCGGACACCTCGGGCTGGCCGAGCAGGTTCGAGAGCGTGATCGCGGGCATGTCCTCGGGTCGCGAATGCTGTCGGGAAGCTGAAACCTCGAAGCGGCAGGTTAACAGACCGGCGTTTCGCCGTGTCGCTGTCAACCCGTCAGGCGAAGGCCCGGCGCTGGCAGCCGGCTTCGTGGCTTCTGGACGCGGGTCAAGGAAACGTTCGATGTCGCCGCGCTATCTCGTTGCGCGGCGCCGCGCGCTTCCGCGATCGCGCGCACGAGTCATCCGGGCCCGCTGGTCCGGGCGATGCATGCCTTCGCCGTGCCGGGGCGCCGAGCGCCCGACGATTCCCTTCCCACCTCGCCGAGGAGGCCGTCCATGAAGTCCGCCCGCATGCTGTTCGCCGCCGCGCTGATGGTGCTGGCGGCGGTCGCGACCGCCGCCCCGCCGGATCCCGCCCTCACGGGCTGGGAGCGCGGGCAGGCCTACGACAAGTCGTACGACCCCGCACTCGAGGTCGTGGTTCCCTGCGTCGTCCAGCAGGTCGAGAAGTTCACCCCCATGCCCGGCATGGCCGAGGGCGTGCGCGCGAAGGTCGAGAGCCGCGGCCAGGCCTACTGGGTGCATCTCGCGCCCGCCGCGTGGCTGGCGGCGCAGTCGCTCGAGCTCAAGCCGGGCGACGAGATCGCGGTGACCGGCGCGTACGTGACGCTCGGGGGCGAGCGCGTGGTGCTCGCGCGCGAGGTCGCGCGCGGCGGCGAGACGCTCCGGCTGCGCGACGAGCGCGGCAAGCCCGCCTGGGCGAACTGGCATTCGCGTCCGGCCTGATCGCCGGCACGCGAAACCGCGGGCCCCGGAGCTCACGCAGCCCCGGGGCCCCGCGCATTTCGGACCCGGCGTCGTGCCGGGCTCAGCCCAGCTTTTCGAGCACCGCGTGCAGGCGCGCGCTCACTTCCTTCGCGAGCGCGGTCATCTCCGGGTGGTCGACGATCTTCGACATGACGAGCGGCTCCATGGCCGTCACCACGCGGTGGTCGCCCTCGTCCCACACGACCACGTTGCACGGCAGCAGCACGCCCACGTGGGGCTCGGCCGTGAGCGCGCGATGCGCGAACGGCGGGTTGCAGGCGCCGAGGATCTTGTAGGGCCGCGTCTCCAGGTCGAGCTTCTTCCGGAGCGTCGCCTTCACGTCGATCTCGGTGAGCACGCCGAAGCCCTGCTCGGCGAGCAGCTCGGTGACGCGCGCGATCGCGTCGTCGAACGGGCGCTGCGTGGTGACCTCGATGGCGTAGCTGCCGATGGTCTGCATGACGGGGGCTCCGGGGCGCAGGTGGTTCGCTGGGGCGGCGCCCACTCTACACCGCGGGTCCGCCGGGAGGACGCTCGCCGGTGAGAGCCCCGAGGCGCCGGTGGGGTTCGCCCTCCCGTGTCAGAACGTGAAGGCCGCGCCCAGCGCCCAGGTGAGCTGCTGCTTCGCGCCCTGGAACACGGCGACGTCGGACTGGTCCCAGCGCAGCTCCGGCCGCAGCAGGACGCCGTCGGCGGGGCGCAGCGCCAGCGTCGCGGCGAAGGACGCCAGCCGCTGGCCGTCGAGTGCCGGGAACCCCAGGGCCCCGGACGTGCGCGCCCCGGCGGCGTCGTCGAGCACGTCCGCGCGCAGCGCCAGCTCGACCTTCTCGCGCACGGGCACGCGCACCCACAGCCCGGCGGCGCGCCACCCCGCGTCCAGGGCCTCCTCGCGGCCCGCGTCGAGCTGCAGCGTCACCGCGGCCTTTCCGAGCGAGGCCGAGGCGAGCAGCTCGGCGCCCGAGCGCCGGCCGCCGACAGAGTCCGGCAGCTCGCGGCCCGTGTAGCCGAGCACCGCCACGCCGCCGCGCGTGCCGGCGAAGCCGAGGCGGCCGAACACGGTCTGCGAGCGGTTGTCGTCCGCGACCACGTCCCAGCCGTTCACCAGCCGCGCGCGCGCCGACCAGCCGGACGCGCCCGTCCAGGCGGCGTCGACGCCGGTGTCGGTGAAGTCCTCGACGAACACGTACTGGCTGCCGACCGAGAGATTGGGGTTCGCGACGCTCTCGATGACCTCGTTGCCGAGCATCGTCGCCATCTTGCCGGCCGAGAACACGAGACCGGACCCCGGCAGTGAAAACGTGCCGTAGGCCTGAACGAGATCGGCGTGCGAGCCCAGGTCGAGCCCGGCCGCCCGGACGACCGCCGCGTGCTCGCCGGCCATCGCCTCGACGAAGAACCCCGCGCCGGGCGCGTCCGCCGGCGCGGCGCGCTGCACCTGCACGGCGGCGGCGCCGAGCGCGAACTGGTTGCGCCGGGGCAGGTAGAGATTGCCCGTGACGAGCCCCCCGCTGCCGCGATCGGTGCCGGTCCACGCCGACTCGACGTAGCCGCTCACGGTGACCGGGGTGCCCGCACGCGCGGCTCCCGCGACAGGGAGGACGCCGAGCAGCGAGAGCGACGCGGCGCCCCACGTGCGGAGCAGCTTCATCGCACGGCCTCCAGCGCCAGGTTCAGCTCCAGCACGTTCACGCGCGGCTCGCCGAGCAGCCCGAACGTGCGGCCCTCGGTGTGCTTCGCGACCAGGGCGCGGACGGTCCGCGGGTCGAGGCCGCGCGCGCGCGCCACGCGCGCGACCTGGTATTCGGCGGCGGCCGGGCTGATGTCGGGATCGAGCCCGCTGGCCGACGCCGTCACGAGGTCCACGGGCACGGGGCCGGTCGCGGTGGGGTCGGCGGCGCGCAGCGCCTCGATGCGGGCCCTGGCCGCCTCGAGGAGCGCCGGGTTCGTCGGCCCGAGGTTCGAGCCGCTCGAGGCGCCCGCGTCGTACGGCACCGGGCTCGTGGCCGAAGGCCGGCCCCAGAAGAAGCGCGGGTCGTCGAAGGCCTGGCCGACGAGGCGCGAGCCGACGACCCGGCCGTCCTCGACGACCAGGCTGCCGCCGGCCTGGCGCGGAAACGCGACGCGCGCGATGCCGGTCACGAGCAGCGGGTAGGCGATGCCGGTCACGACGGTGAGCGTGGCGACCATCACGATCGCGGGACGGAGCGGGGAGGACATGGAACGGTTCCTCACGTGAGGTGGAGGGCGACGAGCAGCAGGTCGATCGCCTTGATGCCGACGAACGGCGCGACGATGCCGCCCAGGCCGTAGACGAGCAGGTTCTGCCGCAGCACGGCCGCCGCGCCGATGGGGCGGTAGCGCACGCCGCGCAGCGCGAGCGGGATGAGCGCGACGATGATCAGCGCGTTGAAGATGACCGCGGACATGATGGCGCTGCGCGGCGTGGCGAGCCCCATGACGTTGAGCGCCCCGAGCACGGGATAGGTGCCGACGAACGCCGCGGGCAGGATCGCGAAGTACTTGGCCACGTCGTTCGCGACGCTGAACGTGGTGAGCGAGCCGCGGGTCATGAGCATCTGCTTGCCGGTCTCGACGATCTCGATGAGCTTGGTCGGATTCGAGTCGAGGTCGACCATGTTGCCGGCTTCCTTCGCCGCCTGGGTGCCGCTGTTCATGGCCACCGCGACGTCGGCCTGCGCGAGCGCGGGCGCGTCGTTCGTGCCGTCGCCGGTCATGGCGACCAGCCGTCCGCCCGCCTGCTGCTCGCGGATCAGCGCGAGCTTGGCCTCGGGCGTGGCCTCGGCGAGGAAGTCGTCGACGCCCGCCTCGGCCGCGATCGCGGCGGCGGTGAGCGGGTTGTCGCCGGTGATCAT
>CAZIXL010000043.1:0-10955 GCA_964542885.1 uncultured bacterium | reverse complement strand
TCCACCTGCCGCCGCTCCGCGAGCGCGGCGACGACGTGCTGCTGCTGGCCCGGCACTTCATGCGCGAGTTCTCGCGCAAGTTCCAGAAGCAGTTCGAGGACTTCACGCCGGACGCCCAGCGCGTGTTGCGCGAGTACCCGTGGCCCGGCAACGTGCGCGAGCTGCGGAACCTGGTCGAGCGCGTCGTCCTGCTGGAGGAGGGCGAGCAGATCGACGCCGAGCACTTCCCGCCGGAACTGCTCGGGCGCCGCGCCTCGCCCGCGAGCAGCGCGGCGGCGGCCGTGCGCGACGTGCTCGGGCTGCCGACGCTCGCGCAGATCGAAGCCGACCACATCAGCGAGGTGCTGCGCATGACCGCGGGGAACAAGAGTCGTGCGGCGCGCATCCTCGGCATTTCGCGCCAGGGGCTCATCGAGAAGCTTCGCCGTCTGCGCCTCGAGGAAGCCCGGACTGTCAAGTAACTTGACGCCAGCAAAGAAGTGGACATCGTGACGCATCTCGTTGGATGACAATGAGATGCGTTTTCGTTTCCGCGTAAGAAGCTAGATTGTTGACAGTTAGCAGGTTTGTCCACAGGCCCATCCACAGGGTCTTCGCCGACACCGGAGACGGGATGAATCCAGTAACACCATGAAAGACAACGTATTACATGGCATGATGTGGTCGCTGTCCTGGACTTGGCATGGGCCGTGCTGATGTCTGATTCCGCAGAGGCGCGCGGTCCTCACGGGCAGTCGCGCCGTCGGTCTGGAAGTTCGGAAGAACCGCTCTAGCAGTGAATGCGGAGGAGGTGATCCCCGAATGGCTGCCAAGAAGAAGGCTGCGAAGAAGAAGGCCACGAAGAAGAAGGCCGCGAAGAAGAAGTAACCGGTTTTCTGGACCTGGCACGTCCTGAAGGGCGCGTCGGCGTGATGCCGGCCGCCCTTCAACTTTTCGGCGCGACCTCCGGGTCGCGAACGATCGAGCCGGGGAGCCGAGGTCAGGGAGGCCGTCCCCTCCGGTTCGCGCGGGGCGACGCCCGGCAGGGAAGCCGGAGTCGCCCGCATCCTGCCCGCCCCGCGATTCGGGCAGCCCGTGCATCCGCACGCCGCGTGCTAGGATTCGCGCTCCACTCCGCGCGAACTCCATCCCGCAGCACGCCCGTCATGAGCCCTTCGCATCCCGAACCCGTCGGCTGGCTGCGCATTCGCGGCGCCCGGCAGCACAACCTGCGCAACCTCGACCTCGACCTGCCCCGCGGCCAGCTCACCGTGATCGCCGGCGTGTCGGGTTCGGGCAAGTCCTCGCTGGCATTCGACACGCTCTACGCCGAGGGCCAGCGCCGGTATGTCGAGTCGGTCTCGGCCTACGCGAAGCAGTTCCTGGACCGGCTGCCGCGTCCGGACGTGGACGCGATCCACGGGCTGACCCCCGCGGTGAGCATCCAGCAGGTGGCGCCGGCGCGCAGCGCCCGCTCGACGGTCGGCACCGCCACCGAGATCCACGATTACCTGCGGCTGCTCTTCGCCCGCCTCGGCACCGTGCATTGCGGCAACTGCGGCCGGCCAGTGACGGCCGATTCGCCCCAGACGGTGGCGCGCGAGGCCGGCGCCTGGCCCGACGACGCGCCCGTGCGCGTCTTCGCGCCGGTGCGCCTGTCCGAACGCATCGCGTGGGAGGAGCAGGCGGGGCACCTGCTCAAGGCGGGCTACACGCGCGTGCGGAGCGGCGGCGACGTCGGGGACCTGGACCCGCTGCCGAAGCTCCGCAAGGGCACGAAGACGCTGCCCGTGCTGGTGGACCGCTTCCGCTGGCACGCCGACGAGCCGCAGCGGCTGGTCGAGGCGTGCGAGCAGGCGTTCCGGCGCGGCGAGGGCCGGCTCGAATTGCAGGTCGGCGAGGCGGAGCCGTCGCTGCGCAGCGAACGCTGGGAATGCTCGCACTGCGGCGAGACCGCGATCCGCCCCGAGCCCGCCCTGTTCTCGTTCAACAGCCCGCTCGGCGTGTGCCCCGAGTGCCGCGGCTTCGGCGACGTGCTGGCGTTCTCGCCCGAGTTGATGGTGCCCGACCCCGCGAAGACCCTGAGGCAGGGCGCGCTCGACCCGTGGGCCAAGTCGTGGCGCGCCACGATGTGGCCGCGCCTCCAGAAGCTGGCGACGGAGCGCGACGTGCCGCTCGACACGCCATGGAGCGAGTTGTCCGCCGCGCACCGCAGGCTGCTGATCGAGGGCGACAAGACCTTCCGCGGCGTGATCCCGTTCCTCGAGCGGCTGCAGCAAAAGTCGTACAAGGCCGGCAACCGGTTCGTGGTGCGCCGCTACCAGAGCCCGCGGCCGTGCGCCTCGTGCGGCGGCGCGCGCCTGCGCCCCGAGGCGCTGCGCGTGCGGCTCGGCGGGCTCTCGATCGCGGAGCTGTGCGCGCGGTCGGTGGCGGGCGCGGCGCAGTTCTTCGACACGCTCGAGCTGGACGAGACGGGGCGCCAGATCGCCGGCACCGCGCTCGCCGAGGTGCGCTCGCGGCTGCGCTTCCTGCTGCGCGTCGACCTGGGCTACCTGACGCTCGACCGGCTCACGCGCACGCTGTCGGGTGGCGAGGCGCAGCGGATCGAACTCGCCAACGCGCTCGGCGCCAACCTCGCCGACACGCTCTACGTACTCGACGAGCCCACGGTGGGGCTGCACCCGCGCGACACCGACCGGCTGATCGGCATCCTGCGCGAACTGGCCGACCGCGGGAACACGCTGGTCGTGGTCGAGCACGAGCCCATGGTGATCCGTTCCGCGGCCCATCTCGTCGAGTTGGGCCCGGGCGCGGGCGAGAACGGTGGGCGGCTGCTCTACAGCGGCCCGGCCGCCGCGGCCGCGCACGCCGCGACGTGCGAAACCGCGAAATGGCTGGCCGGCGAGCGGCGCGTGGAGCGCACGCGCGCCGCGGGAACACCGAAGACGTTCCTCACCGTGCAGGGCGCGAAGGCGCACAACCTGAAGGACGTGACCGCTCGTTTCCCGGTCGGGCGGCTCACGGCCGTGACCGGCGTCTCGGGATCGGGCAAGAGCAGCCTCGTCGAGGACGTGTTCTATCGCGCCGCCCTGCGCGCGCTCGAAGGCCGCGAGGACGAGCCGGTCGGCGCGCACCGCGCCGTGAAGGGGCTGGAGCACGTGAAGCGCGTCGTGATGGTCGACCAGTCGCCGATCGGCCGCACGCCGCGCTCCTGCCCGGTCACGTACATGAACGGCTACGCGGCGCTGCGCGAGATCTACGCGCGCCAGCCCGCGGCGATGGCGCGCGGCTGGAAGGACGGCGCGTTCTCGTTCAACGCCGCGGGCGGGCGCTGCGAGAACTGCGAGGGCGCCGGCTGGGTGCAGGTCGAGATGTACTTCCTCGCCGACCTGTCGGTGCCGTGCGAGGTGTGCGGCGGGGCGCGCTTCAAGCCCGACGTGCTCGAGGTGCGCTACCGCGGCGCGAACATCAAGGACGCGCTCGACATGACCGTGGACGAGGCGTTCCACCACTTCGCGAGCGAGCCGAAGTTCACGCGCGGCCTGCACATCCTTCGTCGCGTGGGCCTGGGCTACCTGCGCCTCGGGCAGGGCGCCAACACGCTCTCGGGCGGCGAGGCCCAGCGGCTCAAGGTCGCGCGCGAGCTGTCGGCGCGCGGCGCGGGCCCCAGCCTGTACGTGCTCGACGAACCCACGGTCGGGTTGCACTGGGCCGACATCCAGCTCCTGCTGAACGTGCTCGACGACCTCACCGCGCGCGGCGACACGGTCGTGCTGGTCGAGCACAACCTGGACGTGATCCGCTGCTGCGACTGGCTCGTGGACCTGGGGCCCGACGGCGGCGACGGCGGCGGCGAGCTGGTCGCCGAAGGCCCGCCCGAGGCGATCGCCGCGAGCGAACGCTCGCACACCGGCCGCTTCCTGCGGGAGATGCCGGCGCCGGCGACCCGCTGAGCGCGCGCGCGCGTCAGAACCCCGGCAGCACCGCCACGTCGTCGAGCGTCACCGCGATGCCGCCGCGCAGCGTGTTCTGGATCTCGGCCACGCGGTCGGTCGCCAGCGCCAGCTCGCGCAACTGCGCCTCCGGCGCGTCGCCGCGCACGCGGACCGAGTAACCGAGCGTGCGCGCGGCCGCGCCCTCGGCGGGGAAGTCGGCCGTGACGTCGACCTCGACCGAGTCCACCTCGATCCCGCGCTTCGCGGCCTCGCGGAAGAGGTCGTTGCAGTAGCACGTCGCGACCGCGAGGCACAGCATCTCGCCGCCGTTCGCGCTCGAGCCACGCCCGTTCGCCTTCGCCGGGACGGGGAAGGGGCGCTCGGCGCGCAGGCTGCTGACGACGACTTCGTGCCCGGTGGGGGTGTTGCGGATGCGCGCGGCGACGTGCATGGGACGGGCCTCGGGTGGGACGACGCGGGTCGCGGGACTTCGCTCAGGTGCGTGCGGCCAGTTCGGCCGGCAACGCGCGGTCGGCGGTCGCGACGGCCAGCTCGGTGGGCCCGAGCACTTCGCCCTCGACGACGACCCCGCGCAGCAGCGGCAGCGGGACCATCTCGAAGTAGACGTTGCGCGGCCGGACGCCCTCGGGAGGCGACTCCCACAGCTCCGCCGGTGGCATTTCGGCGATCGCGAGCGCGGGCGTCGCGGCGGGCAGCAGCTTGCGGCGGATCGCCACCGCGTGCACCGGCACGCCGTGCTCGCGCGCGGCGAGCGCGACGGTGTAGGAGCCCACCTTGTTGAGCACGCCCAGTTCGGTCACCGCGTCGGTGCCGATCCAGACGGCGCTCGCCTGCTGGACGAGCATCGGCAGCGAGGCGTCGGCGACGAGCCAGACGGGAACGCCGCTCGCGGCGAGCGCCGCGGCCATGAGCCGGCCCTCGAGCTTCGGGCGGCTCTCGGCGACCAGCGCACGCGGGGCCAGCCCGCGGCGGTGCAGCTCGCGCACGCCCTCGAGCACGAGGCCGCTCATCGACAGCGTCGCGATCCACGGCTCGCGGCGCGTCACGGAGTCGGCGGCCGTGCGGGCGGCGGCGGCCGTCGCGGCGGCCAGGTCCTCGCGTTCGCTCGCGATGCTGGCGACGAGTTGGGCCCGCAGGTCCTTCGGGGCGTCCTCGCGGGCGAGCGCGGTGTCGGTCACGGCCAGCGCCCGCGCGGCGAGCTGGTGCACGAGCGCCATGCTGGGCTGCGCGCGCTGCGCGTCGCGGAGCCACGGGAGCAGGGCACCCCGGAGCGCCGGGCCGGAGGCGGAGCGGTCGGTCGCGAGCCAGCGTTCCAGCGCGTCCAGGAACGCGGCCGCGACCGACGTCGAGCCCTCGCTGCGGTTGTCCGCGAACGACATCTACTTCTGGAACAGCTGCTTCAGCCAGAGGACCGTGGTCTGCCGGCCCAGCTCGCCGAACGCCTCGGTGAGCGGGATCACCTTGGGGCAGGCTTCGACGCAGTTCTGCGCGTTGCCGCAGTCCACGAGCCCGCCGCGGCCCATGATGGCGTCGAGGCGCTCGCGCGCGTTCAGCCGGCCCGTCGGGTGCGAGTTGAAGAGCCGCACCTGCGCGATCGGCGCGGGGCCGATGAATTCGGAGCGCCCGTTGTACTGCGGGCACACCTCCATGCAGCAGCCGCACGTCATGCAGCGCGAGAAGGCGTAGTTGATCTCGCTCTCGACCGCCGACTGCTTGGGGCCGGGCCCGAGGTCGTAGGTCCCGTCGATGGGGATCCACGCCTTCACCTTCTTCAGCGCCTCGAACATCGGCTTGCGGTCCACCTGCAGGTCGCGCACCACCGGGAACTTGGTGAGCGGCTCGAGCGTGATCGGTCCCTCGGGCAGGTTGTCGACCAGCGCCGAGCAGGACTGCCGCGGGCGCCCGTTCACGAGCATCGTGCAGGCGCCGCACACCTCCTCGAGGCACGAGCAGTCCCAGTGCACCGGGGTGGTCTTGTGACCCTGCTTCGTGACCGGGTTCTTGCGGATCTCCATGAGGCACGAGATCACGTTCATGCTCGGCTGCCAGGGGATCGAGAACTCCTCCCAGCGCGAGGCCGCGGTGGGCGAGTCCTGCCGGCGGATCCTGAGTTCAACGGTCTGGCGGGGCATCTCGCTCACCTCCTAGTCGTACTTCCGCTCGACGGGCTTGCAGAGCGACACGTCGATCGGTTCGTAACGGAGCCTGGGGCCGTCGGGCGTGAAGTCGGCGATCGTGGACTTCATCCAGTTCGCGTCGTCGCGCTTCGGGAACTCGGGCTTGTAGTGAGCGCCGCGGCTCTCGTCGCGCGCCAGCGCGCCCAGCGTGACGACGCGCGCCAGGTGCAGCATGTTCCACAGCTGGTTCATGAACGACAGCGGCGCGTTCGCCCACTGGCCGTTGTCGAGCACGCTCGCGCGCTGCCAGCGGTCCATGAGCTCGAGGATCTTCGCGTCCGTCTCGCGCAGCTTGCCGTTCTCGCGCACGATCGTGACGTTCTCGAGCATCACCCGGCCCAGCTCCTCGTGCAGCCGGTACGGGTTCTCGGGGCCCTCGCGCCGCGCCAGCTCGGCGA
Organism: uncultured bacterium; assembly: GCA_964542885.1. Lineage (GTDB taxonomy): Bacteria > Eisenbacteria > RBG-16-71-46 > RBG-16-71-46 > RBG-16-71-46 > CAIXRL01. The sequence continues at coordinate 4,445 of CAZIXL010000043.1, read as the reverse complement.
AGCGGGCCGTCCAGCGCGCCTCGGCGTTCTCGTAGACCGACGACGGCGTCTCGGTGCCCGCCTTCGCCTGGTTCTTCGCGTACACCATCGCCGCCGGCCCGCCGATCTGGCCCGCGTACACGCAGGAGAGGAGCGAGTTCGCGCCCAGGCGGTTCGCGCCGTGGTACTGGTATTCGGCCTCGCCGATCGCGTACAGGCCCGGCACGTTCGACATGTGGTTCTTCGGGCTGCCCAGGTCGACGAAGCCGTCGGCCGTGCGCTCGTAGTCCACCCACAGCCCGCCCATCGAGTAGTGGACGGCGGGGAAGATCTTCATCGGCACGTCGCACGGATCCTCGCCCGTGAACTTCTCGTAGATCTCGAGGATGCCCTCGAGCTTGCGCATGAGCGTCGCGCGCGGGATGTGCGTGAGGTCGAGGTAGACGCACATCCTGCCGTCCACGCCGAGCCCCTTGTTCACGCACACGTCGTGGATCTCGCGGCTCGCGACGTCGCGCGGCACGAGGTTGCGGTACTTGGGGTACTTCTCCTCGAGGAAGTACCAGCGCTCGCTCTCGGGGATCTGCTTCGGCGGGCGCGCGTCGCCCTTCGTCTTCGGCACCCACACGCGCCCGCCCTCGCCGCGCGCCGACTCGCTCATGAGCCGCAGCTTGTCCGCACCCGGGATGGCCATGGGGTGGATCTGGATGAACTCGCCGTTGCCGTAGTGGACGCCGTCCATGTAGGCGGCGGCCGCGGCGGAGCCCGAGTTGATGAGGCTGTTCGTGGACTGCCCGAACAGCAGGCCCGGCCCGCCGGTCGCCATCATCACGGCGTCGGCGGGGAACGCTTTCGTCTTCATCGTGCGCAGGTCGAGGCACACGAGGCCGACGCAGCGGCCCGAGTCGTCCTTCACGAGGCCGACGAACTCCCAGCCCTCGTACTTCGTCACCAGCCCGGCCGCCTCGTGCCGGCGCACCTGCTCGTCGAGCGCGTACAGGAGCTGCTGGCCCGTCGTCGCACCCGCGAACGCGGTGCGGTTGTAGAGCGTGCCGCCGAAGCGCCGGAAGTCCAGCAGGCCCTCGGCCGTGCGGTTGAACGTCACGCCCATGCGGTCGAACAGGTAGATGATGCCCGGCGCGGCGTAGCACATGCCCTTCACGAGCGGCTGGTGCGCCAGGAAGTCGCCGCCGCGGCACGTGTCCACGAAGTGGATCTCGGGGCTGTCGTTCTCGCCCTTCACGTTCACGGCGCCGTTGATGCCGCCCTGCGCGCACACGGAATGCGAGCGCTTCACGGGCACGATCGAGAACAGGTCCACGTTGCCCCCGGCCTCGGCGATCCGGATCGTCGCCATGAGGCCCGCGAGGCCGCCACCCACGACGGCGATGCGCGGCGCGGCCATCAGTGCTCCCCTCCCTGGTAGACCACCGCGTGCTCCTGCGCGTGGGGCTTGGTGAGCCAGTCCGGGTAGATCCCGTGGCCGGTGAACGCGAGCAGCGAGTTCAGGCCCACGATCGCCAGCAGGACGAACACGGCGAAACCCAGCCGGGCGACGTTGCGCTGGGCGGCGCGACCCGTGGCCAGCCCCCAGTGGATCGAGAAACCGAACAGGCCGTTGCCCAGGTGCCAGCAGGCCGACAGGATGCCCACGACCATGAACCAGAACATGCCCGGCGACGCGAGCTGGTCGCGCATGTAGAGGTAGGCGCTGGGCGAGTTGAGGTAGTTCGGGTCGAAGCGCGTCTGCCAGGTGTGGAAGACGATGTAGAAGATGAGGATCACGCCGCTCACGCGCTGCAGCAGGTACTGCCAGTTCGCGGCGTAGCCGTGGCGCCCGGTGTTCGCCTGGGAGGTCGTGGCGATGAAGATGCCGAGGACCATGTGGAACAGGATCGGCAGCCAGATGCCCAGGGCCTCGACGGCGCCGACGTAGGGGATGCGCGCCAGCTCGGCGGCGGCCTGGTCGAACGCGGCCGCGCCCTGCAGCGCCTTGGAGTTGGTGAAGAAGTGCTCCAGAAGGAACACGCCGATCGGGAAGATCCCGGTCAACGAGTGCAGCCGCTTCAGGACGAAGTACGTCCGGTCTGAAACCTTCATGGTGTTGTGCCTTTCCCTCGAGGGTCGGACATGGACCGTCGGGCACTATAGCGCACCCCTCCGGCGACGTCCCGAAGCTGTGAGGCGCGCGACAAGCAGTGGGAAACTCCCGGCGCCGCGCGGCGCGCGCGAACGTCCAATGGAACTACGCGTTCGAACGCGTGTAGCACCCGAAGAGGGCACGATGGGGCCGTGCCCGCCACGGAACACCGTCCGCTGGTCGACTCGAACCCCGCGGTCGGCTCTCGTCCATCCGGGAGCCGGCGCCCGAAGGAACACGAACCACATGAGCAGCGCTGGTCCGCTCGCGGTCCTCGTTCTCGCCGTCGCGATGCTCGCGACGCCCGCCGCCACCTCCGCCCGAACGCCCGCCGCCCGGCCCGCTCCCGCGTTCGAACTGCCCACGCTCGAGGACAAGGTCTCGCTCGAGTCGCTGCGCGGCCACCCGGTGCTCGTCGACTTCTGGGCGTCGTGGTGCGGTCCGTGCCGCAAGTCCTTCCCGTGGATGAACACGCTCGAGAAGACGTACGGCCCGAAGGGCCTGGCGATCGTCGCGATCAACGTCGACAAGGAGCGCCGGCTGGCCGATGCCTTCCTGCGCGAACTGCCGCCGGACTTCACCGTCGCCTTCGACCCGTCGGGCAGGACCGCCGCGGCGTTCGGCGTCGGGGCGATGCCGACCAGCTTCCTGATCGACGCCGACGGCAACGTGATCGCGAAGCACGCGGGCTTCGACCCGCGTCACGTCGAGGAGCTGGAAACCCGCATCCAGGAGGCGCTCGCGCGATGAGGAAGGTTCGCACGTGGACGCTGCTGCTGCTGCTCGCGGCCTGGGCCGCGCTGGCCTCGGGCTGCGCCGCGATGTCGGTGAAGCCGTGGGACCGCGACCTGCTCTCCCAGAAGTCGATGGCGTTCCAGCCCCTGCCGAACGAGGGCGCGATCGACGAGCACATCTACTTCAGCAAGGAAGGCTCGCTGGGCAGCATGAGCGCGAACGGCGGGGGCTGCGGATGCAACTGACGGGCCCCGGCCGCGCCTCGAGCCTGCACAGCCGCCTGGGCGCGGCGGCGTGCGTGCTGCTGGCGGCCGGTGCGCCGGCGGCCGCGCGCGCCGAGGGCCCCGCGCCGACCTGGCAGGTGGACCTGAGCGGACTCGTGTACGGCGAGGCGCAGCGCACCGCGGTCGTCGAGCCCAACGCGAAGATCACGCGCCTGTTCGCGAACGGGCAGAGCCTCTCGGGCTCGCTCGCCCTCGACGCGATCACCGGGGCGGCGCCGAGCGGCGCGGTGCCCGCGGGCCGCGTGCCGACGTAGACGACGCCGGCGGGGCCGCGGCGCACGACGGCGGCGACCCGTATCCCGACCAACCGCTTCAACGACTTCCGCGGCGCGACCGACCTCGAATGGAAGGCGCCGTTCCTGCGCTGGTTCACTTCGAGCGTGGGCACGCACTTCTCGCGCGAGAAGGACTACCAGTCGCTCGGGGCGAGCGGCCAGCTCTCGGTCGACTTCTACCGCCGGCTGTTCACGCTCACGGTGGGGGGCGGCGAGAACCGGGACGTGGTCCTGCCCACGCACGGCACGCCGATCCCGCTCTCGGACACGCTGCTCTACTCGGGGGTCACGCGGAACGACAAGCGGGTCTCGACGCGCATGGTGGGACTCTCGCACGTCATGACGCGGCGCTGGCTCGCCGGCGTCTACGCCAGCGAGACGCGCGAGCGCGGCTACCTGACCGAACCCTACAAGGTCGTGAGCCTCGTCGACGCCGTCTCGGGCTACACGAACGGCCAGTTGACCGAGAACCGGCCCGACAACCGGCTGCGCCGCTCGATCCTGGGCAGCTCCGTCTACCACTTCGAGAAGGACGTGCTCTACCTGTCGTACCGCCGCTACTGGGACGACTGGGGCGTCCAGTCGCACACGTTCGACGCGCGCTGGCGAGTCGGGCTGGCGAACGAGCGCTTCCTGCAGCCGCACGTGCGGTTCTACACGCAGCGCGCGGCGGACTTCTTCCGCTTCGGCGTCCCCGACGGCGCGCCGCTGCCGCGGTACGTGAGCAGCGACGAGCGGCTCGGGCCGTTGCACGACGTGACCCTGGGGGCCACGTACGGCTTCAGGCTGCCGCAGTACCCCGGCGAGTGGACCCTGCGCGCCGAGCTCATGGAGCAGTGGGGCGACGGCCATCCGGCCGACGCGATCGGGGCGCAGAAGGGCATCAACCTGTTCCCGCCGGTCGCGGTCGGCTCGCTCGTCGTGGGCTACACCGTGGGCTTCTAGGGAGGCGCGCGGCCATGACCGGGACCGCGCGCCGCCGCGCGCCTCTCGCGGACGCGGCCTCGCTCGATCGCGTCGAGGACTTCTGGG